>JAHFHB010000137.1 GCA_023247135.1 Candidatus Omnitrophota bacterium | reverse complement strand
CCAGGCCGCGCGGAATACCCTGTTTGAGACTTCGCTGGATCGCCCGAATCACTTCGGCAGAAACCTCGGAACTCTTTGGCTGCGTCAGATTGCCGTCGATGTCATCCACTTCTGCGCGGTAGGTTTTCCGCAGCGCAGCTTCAAGACGCGCTTGTGCCTGCGCCTGCGTGATGGGCAAACGCATCTCCGACCGGCCGGCCGCATTCAAGGACTGCTCGACTTCACGTAAGGACCGAACGTAGGGAGTATCTTCTCCAAAGTTGTGAGGATGCCCGGTCACAATTCCAATGATCTGACCCACTTCAGACCTGGCATCCTGCCAAGCCTCTTGCCGGATGTGCCCCATCGCTGCGTCCGCAAGATTGTTTACCGACGTTGAAAACGGTTTAACGCGCTCAAGTCTTGTAATCATTTCTGCCGGTGTCAGCCGCATTTCAGCCCGCGCCCCGCCCTGTGATATTTTACTATTTTGCAAATAAATATTGTCAAATAATAAATTATCGTTTATGCTCCTTCCCATGCCTGTCATGCCAAGCGGAAAGAAATGGAGCAACAATGTTTGAACCCAATCGAAGAGAGGGCGTTGGGAAAGCCCTGCTTGACTTTGCCAAGCTTTTATTTGCAAGCTTGCTTGCATCCGGATTTTTTTTAGGGTATGCCTCAACAATTCGAATAAGTGCCTTTGCGGCGCTTGTGCTAATATTCCTGTTGGGCTGGATAGCTTTACCGCCCAAGAAAGGATGACTCTCAATGACTGATGGAGTAATTGGGGCATTTGCCATCTGTGCGCTGGTAGTGGTTGTCTATCTGATCGAACGCTTGAAACAGCACTATTCAAACCGTAAGAAACATTCGCGTTAATACGGTTCGCCCTCTCAGGCTTTATCCTTCTGCTCTCTTCCCTATTTCCACGGCGCATCTCGGAACGAGGCACCGCCGAGGTCACAGAAGTCCCAAGACTCCCGTCTTGGGGCATCTCGGAACGAGGCACCGCAGAAAAAAGCGGCGAGGATTCTGCGGGAAAGTGATACTGCGGATCCGCCCCCTGTTTTTGCTGGATTAAAAGCATGTGGTGATTTTCAGCAAAGAATTCCTGCGGCAGTTTTGCTTTAAACTTCGCGGCCTTTGCTAAAATATTTTTTGCGGCCTGGATGTGCGTTTCAAGAAGCATGTCCCCAAGTCCCGGGAGAGCAGGCGCATACTTCGCCACCACATTTTCCGCATGCGTCACTGCAACCTGCTCCGCCAGGGCATCGTTTCCATTGACCATAGCCCCGGCAACCGCATCCAACGGGAAAGTATCAAAAAAATCCTTCAGCAGCGCCGTTAAAGGTTCTTTGAACTCCGGAGGGAAAACCTTCTCTTGAAGAGCGGGCTCCCAACCTTTTAAAATATCTCTCTTATTGTCCTCGGTCCGCCGCTTTAAGAAATTTTTATAGATTTCCTTTCGAGCTTCTACGGTACGCACATCGACACTGGTTTCATTCTGCAGATGATGCTGCGGGCCATAAAAAACCGTGTCGAATTTTTCCTCGCTTCCCGTCACAGCCAGATAAGCCGCATCATAGCTTATCGTCCAGTCGAAATCGCCAAGCCCAAGGACCGGATCCACTTTTTTGTCAGGCTGATAGAAGGGGGTAAGCTGAGGCACATCGGGATTAAGCGCATCGGCCGCCTTTTGAATGTAATCGATCGTCACCACATAGCCCTGATTCAGAACGCGGCCGGCGGTCTGCAAAAAACGGCGGTGGAGCGGGCTGACCATCGTGATGATCTCTCCCTGCGAACGGGCCAGAGCAAGATCGATTTCATTGCGGTTTGTCGTCAGATAATGCGCTACTTCGGGAATCAAACCCGCATCGACATAGGCCGTCACGGTAGCGAAAGATCCAAAAAGTTGCTGTCGCAGTGAAGCAAATTCAGGTTTTGCCAGCTGGTTTCGAATTTTTAAAAAGTCCGCTTTCGAAATCGCCAGAAGCGAAGGATCCATCTCCACCGGAATAGCCGTAATCGTCCGGGCATCGATCACGCCCTGTTGATGCAGCCATTGCAGCGTTTGTTCCTGTGTCACAGGCAGAAGAATCGCCGCTTCCGCGGTGCCATCGGGTTTTAGACGCAGTTGCTGGCCCGGCAGGTTATCCAGAAGTTCATTGGTCCAAATAATTCCTTTGAAAGGCTTCAGAGATTCCAGAAATGTAAAAACATCTTTATTATCCGCGGCAAGTTTCCCTTCCCGAATGAAAGACTCCGACTTGCTCACGATCTCTGCGTGAGAATTTTTCGAAAGCTCGGTCAGGCGATAGTGCAGTGCCGCATAAAATTCCGCCCACTCACCTTGCTTGGTCAGGGCCTGCAAGCGCGCATGTTCCAAAACATCGTGCGCCAGATCCCCTTCACCGGCGCCCGCTTCAACGATTTCAAAGGCCTCCCCGGAAGACCAGGTACCGGCCGTTTTCATCCCCTGCCACATCTTGAAGACCTGCTCCGTAAGCATCTGCCCAAAATAAGGCGAAAGATGCTGGGGAAAAGTTCCAAAATCGTGACGAAATTTAACTTTGCCGGCCCCATAAAAACCCCACTCGGGATTGGCCAGGGCGTTCGTGAGCCATTCCTCCGCCGTAAAAAATAAATCCTTCACGCGCGCTTCTTGTTCCGCCGGAACGGCGACAATGGCTTGCGACAGAAAGCCCCGCAGTTCACGCAGCCCCCCCTTGCTTCCGGCCTCGCGCATTTCATCGATGGTGCGAACGGCCTTCAAAGGCGGCAGTACATGACTTCTGGGAATGTTAATTTTTGAAAGGGCTGCTTGCTTCGCCTGATTTCTTTCCTGAATCAGTCTGCGAAAAGTTTCGGTCAATTTAGCCTGGGTCAACTCGGATGTCTCAGCCCTCGTCAGTGCTTCAATCGCTTTGGCCGGAAGTCCCGTCTGTTTTGCGAATGCGGCAATGACCTCCGGTGTGAAACCGGTGACCGGTGGGATGCTGCGTTCATCCGCAGAACGACCGCCATGCGCTTTCTGAAAATCTCTAACGAGATTGGCGATTTGGGCTGCCTGGCCGGATCGGCTGAAGGCTCCAAGAATTGAAGTAATGTCTGGAACTGAGGGCTTCTTGAGCTTCAAAAGCTGTGAAAGCGCAACCGGAGTTAATTTCGCACCAAGACCGCTGATACCTTTAGCATTTTTCAAAAGATACTCCCGCAGGGCTGCGATATCTTCACCCACGCGCATCTCGGCCCTTGCTGGATGCAAGGACTGCCCTGGCAGCAACTCTGTTGGAGTTGCGTCCGGGACTGAGCGCACAAGGGAGAACTGGCCCTGGAGCTCGCGGGCTAATGATGGTGAACGGGTTTGGGCGGAGGACTTCAGCGGTTCGATTTGGCTGATAGTTCCGCGGCCCAGATCGCGGTTCTCAAGCATTTGCACCACATCCAAAAGAATATTCGGCGCGGCAAATCCGTGCGATTGCCAGATGGCTTGCACCGTGCGGACAGATTGGCCATTTTTTTCAATGCCGCTGTCAATCAGGCCGGCGGGAAGGCCCAGCCGCGCCGCCACAAGCGCCTGATGAATCGAAGAACCGTCGGCCGTACCCACCACCGGCACAAAGGCCCGTTCTTCCAGCGGAATCAAGCGGCGCAGATGCGGATAAGTCTTTTCGTCTTGCGGATCCAGGTAACGCAGATGATCCGGATCCAGAATATTACGGCCGTGCTGTCCCACCAGCAGGCTGGGACTGGTGATCACAATGACATTGGCGTAAATACCTGCCCTCAGAAGCTGATCCGACGCTTCCAGCGCCTGCATCACCGTGGGACCGCTGGCTAAAATATGCACTACATTTTCAAGCGGGTTGTAAGCCGCGGGCTGCTGCAAATAAAGCCCAGGCATTTCTTCAACTTTGAGAACTTCTTTGAGATAGCGCCGGCGGTCTTCAACGGAATAACCACGGAAATCGACAAGCCGGTAGCCGCCCCGCGTCACTTGTTCGCCCCACAGCGGCCGGATCGTATTCCGGTCGAAAGCTTTTCCGTCAGCCTGATACACCTTTTGCTGCGCCAGCCGTTTCCAGAGCGTATTGCGATTCACCGGAACCGTCGAACCACGAATGTAACTAATGGCGCGGCCTTCGGTATTTCCTGTCAACATGTTCTTCATAATTTCAGGGAAAATATATTCCAGCTCATCGATAAAGGCCGGCTCATACGCAATGGTATTGGGCATCATCAAAGCAATGATCAGAGACATGATCGACTGGTGCAGGCCGCCTTCGGGAGCAAGGCCGGCGCCGGAAGGAGTGCCGATCGCTAAAATCGGCGCGTTCCAGTACTGCGCGTAAAACCAGATGTCCAGAGCGCGGCGGAAGATGAACATATCGTAGGCCGCCACCACGGGAAACATGGGCACGCCAAAAAATCCGGCGGACTTTGCAAAGGCGATCGCGAGATTGACGGCTTTCATTTCCGCCAGTCCGGCCTCAAGATTCCGGCCCTTCCAGGACTGCCTCAAGTCAAACGCCCCCGCGGGGCCGTACTCAGCCGCTCTGCGCAGGAGTTTTTTCACGCTGTTCGCTAGCGGTTTTCCAAAAATCGATGTGGCCGCGGACGACAAGGTTGAAAGCATGACATCCGGCGCAATGGCGACAAGCCCATCCGCAAAAGGCTTCCACGCAAGCTCGTCGGGGCCAAGGGTTTCCGCTTTCACTGCGGCAATTTTTAAGAGTTTGCCGATTAATGCGTTCAATGCAACCTGGGTTGGGATCCGGCCGGTGGCATCGTCTAAAGCAAACCGCTTTGGAAATTCCGTGGGCAGCGCGGCCCTTGCCCTCACCCGGTTTTTCTCCACCTGCGCCTCGTTGGCTTTTTCCTGGCGCTCGATTTGACGGCTGAGTCTCGCAAGCAGCTGTCCTTCTTTGGATTCCGGATCAAACAAGGGAAACTCATTCCCTGTGGCTGAAATGCCCGAGTCCCTGCGCAATTGTTGGATTTGTTCGGCCTTCAAAGGCTGACTGTGATTCTTGGGGTTGCCCATCAACGCGGGAATGCCGTGGCCTTTGATCGTCCAGGCAATAATGGCCGTAGGCTTGTTCTTGGAGGCTCTGGCGTCCCGCATGGCCTCGGTCAATTTGACGAGGTCATGTCCGCCCAGGTCTGTGAACAATTCAAAAAGTTTTGCGGCCGGATAAGCCCCGAGGAAATCATTCAGTGCATCCCTTTCGTTGGCACGAACTCTCGGTGCAAGCGCGATCCGTAGTTCTCGAGCGAAATTTTCCGGTGACTGGGTCCCAATGGTCAGCAGGCTTTGATACTCCGCATTGGCTAATTTCTCGAGAGCCTTTTTAAATAACGCCCCGCCGGATTTTTTAAATTCTGCTTCGATTTTGCGGCCCCAACGCAGTTCAATGATTTTCCAGCGTGCGTAGCGATGCTTCAGCTCTTCGTAATGAAATTTCTCGCGGTTTCCATCCAGCGACTGGCGGTTGTAATCGATCACATGCGTGACATTGCTGGCCTGGTACTCCACGGCCGCATTCAGCATTTCAAGCGCATTGCCCTCATCGGTCTCGCCATCACCGATCAGCGCCCAGAAATGCGTGTCCTTCGGAACCTCGTGGCCATGCTTGAGCAGATAACGATGCAGAATGGCCAAAGCCACGGTCGTGGAAGCACCCAGTCCCACCGAACCCATGG
>JAHFHB010000136.1:475-5715 GCA_023247135.1 Candidatus Omnitrophota bacterium | reverse complement strand
AACTTTGCGCGGCCGCCACTTTCAGCGGATTTCTTCAAGCAGGCTCATCTTCCGCGGCCCGTAATCAACCGTTTCATATCGCGCACCGCCCGGGCCAGTCCCGTAAAAACGGCGCGGCTGACGATGGAGTGGCCGATATTGAACTCTTCGATTTGCGGAATGCGTGCCAGCGCTTTGATGTTTTCGTAATCAAGGCCATGCCCGGCGTTGACCTTCAGCCCCAGCGAGGCGGCAAGTTGGGCCGCGCGGGCGATGCGCAGGCGCTGTTTTCTCTGTGCGCCTCCCCGGGCATGCGCGTAAGTGCCCGTATGAAATTCAACAGCATCCGCACCCGCGCATTTTGCGGAATGAATCTGCGCCGTATCCGGATCGATAAAAAGACTGACTTCAATGCCGGCGCGGCGAAAAGAGGGCATTGCCTTTTTTAGTTTTTGTTCAATAGCACGGGCGTCCAGCCCCCCTTCGGTCGTAAGTTCACGCCGGCGCTCGGGCACCAGGCAGATTTTCCCGGGCTTTGCGGCCAGCGCGGTTTCGATCATTTCAGGCACAAACGCCATTTCAAGATTAAGCGGCACATGAATCGCTCGGCGGATCTCTTTCAAATCAAAATCCTGAATGTGCCTGCGGTCTTCGCGCAAATGAATGGTAATGCCGTCAGCCCCCGCGGACTCGGCTTCGAGCGCCGCGCGGCAAACAGAAGGCTCGCAGCCGCGGCGCGCCTGGCGCAGTGTCGCAACGTGGTCGATATTGACGCCCAGTTTCTTGGGGAAAATGCGCGCGGCCATTAGCGGGAGTGCGGTTTGATTTTAACCGTGATCTTCAGGGTTTCAGGATCTTTGACGGAAACATCTTCGGGCAGGATGAGCTTGGCGCTGAGCAAATGCGCTCCGGGCTCAAGCCCGGCGGGATCCAGATACGCCATGACATTCCCGGCCGTGATCTTTTCAAGCTGCAGGTGCGAGCCGCTCAGCACAAACGACAGTTCTTTGGGGGAAATTTCGAAATCAACCGGGGCCGCCGCCGTGGTCAAAATGCGAACCGGCACATGTTCCAGTGCTTTTTCTCCCGACTCTTCCTTAATCGGCACCACCACATCAATCAAAGACTCGCTCTGCGGTTCAATGCCGGGCGGCAGGTCCAGCTGCAGCGTGCGGCGGAAAGAACGGATGCGCCCGACCAGGTCAATCCGCTCCGTCGGGACTTCATTGAGCTTCTCCAGCTTGCCCTTGGGCCCCACCACCAGCACGGCGTTGGGATCAAGCTGGATTTCATCTTCCTTAAGTTTGTAGCCCACGGCCGGCTCGCCGACGAACGCGGGTTTCACGGGTAATTTCTGCACGATGAGCTCATCCAGTGTCACGGAAACGGCTTCGGGCTCGATTTTGACGATGCGCACCTGCGGCGACGGCAATTTTATTTCCCGGGGCTCCACCCGGAAGGAATACTCCCCGGCCGTCTTGATTTCGGCGCCGATGACGTGCACTGCCGTCATTTCCTTCCCCATCATTTCAGAGATTAGGGACCGCGGAGCCAAAAGAGTGACCCGCACCGTCCGGGTCGAGGCTTTCAGAATGCTCATCTGCTTATTGGCCACTTTCACCTGCAGAGGAATGACGCGTTCAACCTCCACCCCTTCTTCACCGACGGCATAAAACCAAAGGCCCACCGCCAAAATCAGCGAAACAATTTTAAGTCCCCAATGACGGGTCAGCCAGCGCATCATAAACGGCTCTTCTCCTTAAAAAACTTCCAGTTCTTTTCAATGAACTCAAGGGCCGGAGAACGCGCGGGCGCCGGCGCCCGGAAAAGGTTGGTCAGCACTTTGTTTAAACCATCGGCATCCAGGTCGCGCGTCAGCTTGCCATGCACCGCGACAGAAATAGTGCCGGTTTCTTCGGAAACAATCACGCAGACGGCATCCGTATCTTCGGTAAGTCCGATTGCGGCGCGGTGCCGCGTTCCGAGCACGCGCGGAATTTCCTGATTCTGGCTCAGCGGGAAAAGCGCGCCGCAGGCCGCGATGCGGTCTCCCACGATAATCGCGCCGCCGTCATGCGTCGGCGTTCCCGTATGAAACAGAGTCAGCAAAAGTTCCTGGCTCACGCGCGCATCCAGAATCATGCCGGATTCAATGTAATTGCGCAGGCCGATGTCGCGCTCAAGCGCGATCAGGGCGCCGGTGCGGTTGCGCGCAAGGGATTCGCAGGCCTGAATCAATTCATCCACGGTGCCGCCCTTTTTCAGGTAGCCGCTCAGAAACGTATTTTGCCCGATGCGGGCCAGCGCGCGCCGCAGTTCCGGCTGAAAAATAATCAGGAAAGCCACGACACCGACCGCGAAAAGTTTGGTTAAAACCCAGTTGATCGTGTTCAGCCCCAGGATTTTTGCGATGTTAAAAATAATCGCAAGAATCACAAGCCCCATCAACACCTGGAAGGCGCGCGTTCCCTGGAAGAAACGGATGAGCGAGTAGACCAGCAGCCAGATGAAGAGGACTTCAAGCACCGGCCGCCAAAGTGAAAGCAAAAGTTCCATAAGGCCTTATTTAATCGTTAAAAAGTTCACTGGGCCGCGCGGGTGGTTTGACGTTGAAGTGCGCATACGCGCGGCGCGTCAGCACCCGGCCTGAAGGCGTGCGCTTTAAAAAGCCCTGCTGAATCAAAAAAGGTTCGTACACTTCCTCGAGCGTTTCGGCGTCTTCCCCCACCGCTACGGCCAGCGACGACAGCCCGACCGGCCCGCCGTCGAATTCATTCATGATGTAGCTCAGGATGCGCTTATCCATCAGATCAAGGCCTTCCTGGTCGACTTCCAGCATGCGCAGGGCCTGATCCGCCACCTCCGCCGACACATTTCCCGAAGCCTTGACTTCGGCGAAATCGCGCACCCGTTTTAAAAGCCGGTTGGCAATGCGGGGAGTGCCGCGCGAACGGCGCGCAATTTCGTGCGCCCCCGAAGCCTCCACGGCGATATTCAAAAGCTGGCCGGAGCGCAGCACGATTTTCGCAAGCGTCTCGGCATCGTAGTAATTAAAATGTTCGACAATGCCAAAGCGGGAGCGCAAAGGCGACGACAAAAGCCCGCTGCGCGTGGTCGCGCCGATCAACGTAAAACGCGGCACGTCGATCTTGATCGAACGCGCGTTAGCGCCTTTGTCGATCATGATATCAATGCAGTAATCTTCCATCGCCGGGTAAAGGTATTCTTCCACCACGCGCGAAGTGCGGTGGATTTCATCGATAAAAAGCACGTCGCCCGCAGCCAAATTGGTCAGCACGCCCGCAAGATCCCCCGGCCGTTCCAGTACCGGCCCGGACGTGGTATGAATGTTGGCGCCCATCTCGCGGGCAATGATGTGCGCCAGCGTAGTCTTGCCCAGCCCCGGCGGCCCGAAAAGCAGTACGTGGTCGAGCGGTTCCTTGCGCCGGCGCGCGGCCTCAATGAAAACTCCCAGATTTTCGCGGATTTTCGGCTGGCCGGCAAAATCATCGAGCTTCACGGGCCGCAGCGAAACCTCAAAGTCGGTTTCTTCCGGCAGCGGCGTCTGACTCAAGAAACGTTCATCCATGTCTAGTGATTCCTCAAAACAACGCTGGCCTGATCGATGCAAATGCGCGTTTCCGGATTTTGATCGATGGTTTCGATAAACTTTGTAAGGTCTTCGCGGTCGCCCGCTTTGAGATCGGCAAACTGCACCGCGACGGAATACACGAAATTTTTATTGGCCCGGCGCACACGCAGAATTTTCGCCTGCGCGGTGAGTGAGCGCTCCAGTGAAGGGACAAGCACCTGCAGTTTGATCCGCGAAGCCTCTTCCAGCAGTTCTCGTGTGAAAAAACGCAGGCCGCCGGCACTCAGGTCGCGGATATTCGTGATCCGGGGCGCTTCGCCAAGCCGGCCCGTTTCGTACTTCACCAGAAAGGCGGCCCGGAGGCGTTTATGACTGCGCGCATTCAAAGATTTGACGGCCATATTCTGTCCTCCCCCGAGTTAAACATGCTGCAAGGATTGCCGGACAAGCTCTTCTACTGAGGCGCTGCGCCCGCTCAAACCCTTCAGACTTTTTTCAACCGCCTGCTTGGCCTCGGCTTTTTTATACCCGAGCGCCACCAACGCTTCCACCGCATCCCCGGCAGGCCCGCCGGCCGGCAAAACGGAAGCCGGTGCGGCTTCTCCCTGGATACTTTCGGCGGCGAGTTTTTCGCGCAGCTCGATCACAATACGTTCAGCCGTTTTCTTGCCGATACCCGGCACCTGCTGCAGCACTTCGACCTGGCCCTGAACAATCGCGCGTTTCAGCGCACCGGTTTCCACTCCGGAAAGCGCGGTCAGCCCCGTTTTGGGGCCGATGCCTGAAATACCGATGAGATGCCGGAACAAGCGCCGCTCGTCTTCCGTAGCGAATCCGTAGAGAAGCTGCGCGTCTTCGCGCACGACAAAATGAATAAAAAGCTTGGCGGTTTCACCCAGCGCCGGCAGGCGGCCGAAGGAAGAAACTGGAATGTGAATTTCATAGCCGATTCCGTGGACATCTAGAACAGCCCCGGTCGCGGTTTTTTCAACGAGTTTTCCGGACAGAAAGTGATACATCGTTTGTTTTTTTCCCGGTGATCTTGTTTGAACTCGCGGCCAACGCGGCCTTCACCTGTTTTTGATACCAGTCGGATTCCCCGCTCTTGCCCGCGCGCACAGGCGCCGCGCCCTTAAGGTGCGCGTGACACAGCGCGACGGCCAGCGCATCGGTCGCATCCAGCGCCGACGGGTCTTTCATAGCCAGCAAGCGGCAGACCATCAACGCCACCTGTTCTTTACTCGCGCGTCCGTTGCCGGTCACCGCCTGCTTTACGCGGGTCGGCAGGTATTCAGCCACCGGAATCCCCTGCTCCGCGGCGGCCAGCATGGCGCAGGCGCGCGCCTCACCGATCTTGATCGTGGCGCGAATGTCCTTGTGGTAAAAAATATTTTCAAGCGCAAGCACGTCAGGCCGGTGCTCGCGGATCAGCGCCAGGAGCGACCGGAAAATAATCAAAAGCCGCTGGGGCTCTGGCAATTCCTGAGTGACTGCAATCACACTGGCATGTACCAGACGGTACTGATTGCCGGACACATCCAAAATTCCGGCGCCAGTGCGCCAGGTCCCGGGGTCGACCCCCAGAATCCTCGGCACTAGGCCAGCTCCTTCATGACCTCGTCGGGAATGTCGCAGTTGTTGTAAACGTTCTGCACATCGTCGTGGTCTT
>JAHFHB010000136.1:0-465 GCA_023247135.1 Candidatus Omnitrophota bacterium | reverse complement strand
GTCACGGTCACTTCATTTTTAGGAATCATGGCAAGGCTGGAAGACTCCACCGGAATGCCCGCTTTTTCAATCGCCTCGCGTACCGTAATAAAATCTGCCGGGCCCGTTTTAATCTGGAACTTTCCGTCCTCTTGCGACAAATCTTCGGCCCCCGCCGCGAGCGCGGCCTCCATGAGTTTATCTTCCGTGGTTTTGGCCGCATCGACATAAATCATGCCGTGTTTCTCGAAGATCCAGGCGACGGATCCCGCGCCGGCCATGGTGCCGTTTTGCTTGGCGAAAATACTGCGGATTTCGGCGCTGCTGCGGTTTTTATTATCCGTCAGGCACTGCACCAGAATGGCCACGCCCTGCGGCCCATAGCCTTCGTAGATCAGTTCCTCATACGTCACGCCTTCAAGCGCTCCGGTGCCTTTTTTCACGGCCCGGTCAATGTTGTCCGCCGGCATGTTGGCGTCTTTGGCC
>JAHFHB010000135.1:2277-5741 GCA_023247135.1 Candidatus Omnitrophota bacterium | reverse complement strand
CACCCGGCATTCCGCCGTTTGCTCCCATCACTCAGGAAATCCGGAAACGCGGTTTGCCGGTTTTCAGCGAAATCGAAGTGGCCGGCCGTTTTTTTGACTCCCGGCGGGTGCTGGCGGTGACCGGCACGTGCGGCAAGACTACGCTGACGACTTTGCTCACCAGGATGCTGAATGCCGGCGGCATTCCGGCGCTGGCATGCGGAAATATCGGGAATCCATGGGTCGGTGAATTGGAAAAACTCGGCACCCGGGGAATGGCGGTGCTAGAGCTCAGTTCTTTTCAACTCGAGCACTGTTATCAGTTGAAACCGGCGATCGGGATTCTCCTGAATATCAGCCCTAATCACGAAGATTGGCATGAAGACAACGCGGCCTATGTGCGTGCCAAGTTACGTCTTTTTCAGGCTCAAACGGCGGCCGACCATGCGTTGATCCGGCGCGTGGATCAGCAGGCGCTTTTTCCCGGTTATCCCTTCAAGGCAGCCGTCAGCTATTTTGGCGCGGATCCCGCCAGTAATCCGCAGGCTGAAGTGCTGGGGCAAGTGGCATCTATCCTTGGCCTGCCCAGGCAGGTTGCCGAGCAGACCTTGCAGCAATTCGAAGGCATCGAACACCGGCTTGAGGTTTTTTTAACACAAGGCGGTATCGCCTACGTGAATGATTCCAAAAGCACAACGACTGCGGCCCTGATTTGGGCGCTTCAGAAATATCCCGACCGTTCGGTGGTCCTGATTGCGGGCGGACATCCCAAATCCAAAGATTTTGCCCAGGCGCGGGCATGGCTCTCGCGCAAAGTGCGGCTGGCGGTGCTTGTCGGCGAAGCGAAAGAACTGCTGCGTGAGGCGTGGCAGGGGACCTGCCCGCTTTACGAATCTTCGGGTTTTCAGGATGCCGTGCGGGCCGCGCGTGAAGCCGCGCAGAGCGGCGATGCGGTGCTTCTTTCGCCCGCGTGCGCCAGCTTCGACATGTTCAAAAATTATGAAGAGCGCGGCAGGACTTTTAAGGCGCTCATTCAAGGCGCATTCACCAAAGCGCCCGCGACGCATGTCTAGAGCCGGAAAACTTTTCTTTATCTGCGTCTTCTCGCTCGTGGCCTTTGGCATTGTGATGACCTACAGCGCCAGCGCCATCTACGCGGAACGTGCTTACCACGATCCACAATTCCTTTTGATTCGCCAGACCATCTATGTGCTTTTGGGGGTGGTGCTTTTCTTCATGACGGCCGCTTTGCGGCCTGACTTCTGGCAGGTGCATGCCCGCAAGCTGGGGCTGCTCGCGGTTGCCGGGCTCGCGCTGGTTTTTGTCCCGAAGGTCGGCCATCTGGCCGGGGGGGCCCAGCGCTGGATCGGGCTGGGGCTTTTTAACTTTCAACCGGCGGAGTTTGCGAAACTCGCGGTCTGCATTTATCTTTCAGATTACCTTTCCAGGAAAGCCAAGGAGATTAAAAAAGGCAGTCTTTTGATTTTTATTCCGCCGCTGATGCTGGTGGGGATTATTTCTGTTTTGCTCTTATTACAGCCAGACCTGGGTTCGACCGCGTTCATTAGTCTGACCACTTTCCTCCTCTTTTTTTTATCCGGTATCCGCATCGTTTATGTGGCCAGTGTTGTTTTGGCGGCGCTGCCCGTTTTTTATTTTCTTGTGATTCGGGTGCCTTACCGATTGAGCCGCGTCACGGCCTATCTGAACCCGTGGGAGGATCCCCAGGGCAGTGGTTTCCAGATGATTCAATCGCTGCTGGCGTTCGGTCTGGGCGGAGTGCAAGGGGTCGGGCTGGGGCAGAGCACCCAAAAACTTTTTTATCTGCCCTCCGGCTACAACGATTTCATTTTTGCGATCATTGGCGAGGAACTGGGATTGATCGGAACGCTTTGCGTGGCGGGCGTCTATTTTACGATTTTTCTCTGCGGCATGAGCATGGCCGCCCGGGCCAAATCCGATTTTCAGAGGCTTTCGATTTCGTCCCTGACGCTTTTGATCGTTTTTCAGGCGGTGGTCAATATGATGGTGGCGACCGGCCTGGTGCCGACGAAAGGGCTGCCCCTGCCGTTCCTCAGTTATGGCGGCACCTCCGTGGTTATGAATCTCATCGCGACCGGCATCATCCTCTCCATGGATCGCACAAAGCCCTAGACCATGCCTGCCGCTCAAACACTCCTGGTGCTGGCCGGCCCTACCGGGGGGCATCTTTTTCCGGCCTGGGCCTTTGCGGAAACTTTTAAGTCTACGCACCCTTCATTTCGCATCGTCCTGGCCACCGGTCAGCGCGCGGCTCATTTTGAGGCTGAACTGAAGCGCGGGCCGTTTGATGCCGTGGTGTACCTCCATGATTTCTCGGTGCGGCTCTGGCCGTTTTGGAACGCGTTCAGGCTCGTGCCTGACTTTTTGAAAGCGTTTTTGCAGTCCGGCCGGCTGCTGGATGCCGAAAAGCCGGCCCTTGTGGCGGGATTCGGCAGTTACAGCTCGGTGGCAGGCGTCTTGTGGGCCCAAAAGAGGCGGATTCCGGTCCTTTTGCACGAACAAAACAAGGTGGCGGGCAAGGCCACAGCTTTTTTGATGAAGAAGGCCCGGGTTTTAGCCGCCAGTTTCGAGGAAACGCTTCCGGCGTCATCTGCCGGGCGGCCTTGGCAAGTGACAGGGCTTCCCATTCGCCGGACTTTGCTGGAAGCAGCGGCCGCCTTCAAGCGCCCTTTTGACCGTAAACCGCTGACACTGCTGGTGACCGGGGGATCCCAGGGAGCGGCCCGTTTGAATGAGCTTGTGGTCGAGGCGCTTTCACGTTTGACCCATGAAGAAACAAAAAATTTAGCCGTTATACATATCACGGGAAAGATGGATTACGAGCGCGTCGTAGAAAGTTACGAATCGCTCCAATTGAAACGCGACATTTACCCGTTTTTTGATAAAATGCATGCGCTTTTCCAGCAAGCTGACTTTGCCGTGACGCGTGCGGGTGCCAACACACTTTTCGAACTGGCCCTTTTTGGTTTACCTGCGCTTGTGGTGCCTTACCCGCATGCAGGCGCGCATCAAAAAGAGAACGCCGTTCAGTTTGAAAAGAGGGGAGCGGTGCTGATGCACGAGGAAGCGCGGTTGAGTGCGGGAGTTTTGGCGCGTTATCTTCAAGTTTTTATCTCGGATACAAAGATGCGCCAAAAAATTTCCGAAGGGGCGAGTCAAATCGCCCGGCCTCAAGCGGCCGCAGAACTTGCCGGAATCGCTGCGGCACTTCTAGAGGAAAAGGAAACAATATGACCAGCCCTACAAATCTCGAGAGTCTGCTCAACAGCCAAAAACACGCCTATTTCATCGGGATCGGCGGCGTCGGCATGAGCGCGGTGGCGCGGGTGCTGCGTCATTTGGGGCTGAGCGTGACCGGCTCAGACTCCAAACGCGGAAAAATGACGGAGTCTCTGGAGAGCGAGGGGATTCACGTTTTCGTGGGACAAACGGAGGCGCATCTT
>JAHFHB010000135.1:0-2267 GCA_023247135.1 Candidatus Omnitrophota bacterium | reverse complement strand
TTCCGGCATTGATTTTGTGGTTTACTCCTCGGCGATTCCGCGCGAGCATCTTGAAATGAAATTGGCCCGTGAGCGGGGCATTCCCATTTATCACCGCGCCGAGGTTCTGGCCGCGCTTTTCAACCGCGCCGAGACTTCGATCGCTGTCACGGGGACGCACGGCAAGACCACGACCACCTCCATGATTTCCTACGCGCTTGCGTGCCTCGGAAAAAATCCGACTTGTCTGGTCGGCGGAGACGTGATCAATTTCAAAACCAATACGCTGCTTGGAAAAAATCGCTACTGGGTGGGGGAAGCCGATGAAAGCGACCGTTCGCACGAGTTGTATTCGCCCCATTACGCGGTCTTGACGAACCTCGAGCAGGATCATGTCGAAAACTATCCGCGGTTCAGTGACCTGGAAGAATCTTTTGAGCGGTTTTTAGCCCGCACGATTTACCCCGGTGCGGTGATTTACAACCACGGTGACGAAGCTTTGCGCCGGCTGGTGGAACGGTCCGGCTGCCCGCGGGTGAGTTTCGGGCTTACGCCTGAGGCTGATTTTTCTGCCGCAAACATTCGTTATCATGATTTTGGAAGCACCTTTGAAGTTTTGGAAAATGGATTTTATGCGGGGATGCTTGACCTCACGGTTCCGGGACAGCACAATGTCTTGAATGCTCTGGCTGCGGTCACTTTGCTGGCGCAGCTTGGGATAAGCCTGGAGGAGGTCCGTGCGCCGCTGGCCGGGTTCCGCGGAGCGCGCCGCCGGCTCGAGGTAAAATTCAGCAGTGACGATCTGATCGTGGTGGATGATTACGCGCATCATCCGACCGAGATTCGCGCCGCGATCGATGCGCTCAAGAAAATCGGGAAACGGTTGACGGTGGTTTTTCAGCCGCATCGTTTTACGCGCACGCGCTATTTCTTCAAAGAGTTCGGCGAGGTGCTGAGCTCGGCCGACGATTTGATTTTGACCGAGGTGTATTCTGCCGGGGAAGCAAACCCTGAAGGCACCGGTGTCGACTTGATTTATCAGCAGGTGCTGGGTGCGGGGCATCAGGCGGTTCGCGTACTTGATAAAATGCAGGTGTCAGATTACTTGAGTCAGCGCAAAGACTCACAACCCTCCGTGGTCGCTTTTTTGGGAGCGGGGGATATCGGAGAGGTCGCCGATGAATTTGCCAGCCGATTTAAAAGTATCAGTCCGGCGTGACGTTGATTTATCGAAATACTGCACGATGCGCATCGGCGGGCCTGCCCGTTTTTTTGCCGAACCTCGCACGGAAGATGAGCTCGTAGAGCTGGTCCAGTTTGCCCGCGAAGAAGCCGTTCCATTTTTTATTCTCGGAAAAGGGTCGAATGTCGTTTTTGCGGATGAGGGCTATGCGGGCTTGGTCATTACGCTGATTCATTTTAACGACCAGGATATTCGCATCAACCCGACGACCCATGAAGTCGCGGCTTCCAGCGGCGTGCATTTGTACCGGTTGGCGCTGGCCTGCCGGGACGCGGGCCTATCCGGCACGGAGTTTCTCTCCGGAATTCCCGGAACGGTGGGCGGCGCTGTGATGATGAACGCGGGTTTCAGCCGTTTTGCCGGTCAGATGAATGAAATCGGCGACCTCGTCCGTGAAATCCGCGTGCTGGATGAGGCCGGACAGCGTCAGACGCTGGAACGCAGCCGGCTGGATTTCAGTTACCGGCATTCGGGCCTCGAGGGTAAAATTATTCTGGAGGCGGTTCTTCAGCTGGTGCGGCGCGACTCTGCAGCGGTTGATGCGGAAATTCGCGCTAATTTCGATTATCGCAACGAGGAGCAGGATCTCAAGCATCCGAGCTCCGGCTCTATTTTCAAGAACCCGCCCAAGCCGTTGCCCTCGGCGGGGCGTCTGATCGACGGACTGGGGCTGAAAGAAACCCGGGAAGGCGGCATGCTGGTTTCTCCCCGGCATGCGAACTATTTTATCAATGCGGGGCATGCGACATGTGAGGATTTGTCCCGGCTGATCAAACGCATTCAGAAAACCGTTTTTAATGAAAAAGGCATTCTTCTTGAACCTGAAGTCAGGATTATCCGCGCTTAACATCGGCGTCCTTTGCGGGGGCCGCTCCTCCGAACGAAAAATCTCGCTCAAGTCCGGCAAAGCCGTCTGGCTGGCCCTGAAAGAAGCCGGACTTAAAGCTTCCCGCTTAGATCCGGCGGCGCCCGATTTTCTGCGCAAAGTCAAGCGCATTGATGTGGCTTTTCTTGTCCTCCATGGCCGTGGGGGGGAAGATGGGCG
>JAHFHB010000003.1 GCA_023247135.1 Candidatus Omnitrophota bacterium | reverse complement strand
AAAGTACCAGCGCCCGAATTTTCGAATATCTTTAAACCGCAAGGAGCGCCCGTCATCCAGCGTTAGCGTCACGCGGTCATAGGGATCAGGCGGAGTCTCCTGCGGCATCAAGTCCAACCGGCCGGTCATGCGCAGATGCACGAGCAGCCAGCCCTGGGGTTCAAGGCGCATGACGATGAATTTGGCGCGGCGTGAAAGTTCCCGAATCCGGCGGCCCTTCAGTTCCCGTTTAAAATCTTCAGGCGCAGGCGTGGCCGCGGTCCGCGGCCACAAAAGCGACACGGTTTGGATCCGGCGGCCTTCGAGTCCGCTGCGTTTCAAATCACGCACCACCGTTTCAACCTCGGGAAGTTCCGGCATGATCTTTTTTTGCTATGCGTTAAAAATGTTGTTCAACGCGGCATCGGCCTCGGGATATTTGAAGATATATCCGGCCTGCAGTAATTTTTGCGGCACAGCTTTCTGCCCGGTTAAAAGCATCTCCGACATTTCCCCCAGTAAAATCTTTAAGATAAATCAGGCACCGGCGCCCAGCTCGGACGGTGCATCGCGCGACCGAGCGATTTGCAGAAATCGCTCATCGTCAAAGGATTCGGCGCGGCGGCATTGACCGGGCCCGAAAGTTTTTCATGAGAAAGCGCAAATTCAACAATGCCCAAAATATCGTCGCGATGAATCCACGGAAACCACTGCGCACCGCTGCCAAGCGGGCCACCGGCAAAAATCCTGAACGGAAATTCCATCTTGGCGAGCGCTCCGCCGCCGCGTTCAAGCACCACTCCGATACGCAGCAGCACCACGCGCGTGCCGGTGCCTTTGAGCGCGTTTGTTTCGCGTTCCCAGGCATCGCAGAGATCCGCTAAAAATCCGTTTCCTTTGGCGGCTTCTTCGGTCACATCGCCGGTTTCTACAGCCCCATAAAATCCCACCGCCGAAGCGTTGAGCAAAAGCCTGGGTTTGACCTTGGCCCCCTGAATTGCTTTCACAAGCGCGCCAGTGCCCTGGATGCGGCTCTTGAGCAGTCTTTCTTTCTGCGCCGCCGTCCATCTTTTAGCGGCAATCGGCTCCCCCGCCAGATTAATCACCGCCTCCGCGCCATCCACAGCGGCGGCCCAATTTCCGACACGGTTTCCGTCCCATTGAAAAATGCGAAGCTGCGCCGACGTATTCCAGGGAGAGCGCGCCGGATCGCGGGTCAAAAGAGTCAAGGCATGCCCTTTGGCAGCAAGTTGGTCCACCAGTTTCTTTCCAATAAAGCCTGTCACACCGGCCAAAACGATCTTCATCTCTTGTCCTCCTGCGCCAAAATAGAACCGGGTGGATTATATCCGTTAAAGGCATTCCTGTGCCACAAATCGGGGGCTATAAAAAAGTTTCAATCGCGAGAAATAAGAGAGTAAAATATGTGTTTTTACCCCATTATCGAAAACCAGCCATTCCTTTTTCAGGGAGGTGCGTCATGACGGAATTTCCAAAAGACAAAAAGAAACAGTGGCTTCTCATTCTTGTGATCATTCTTGCCGTTCTGCTCTGCCTGCAAAGCATGGCGGTGATTTACTTCCTCTTGCATCACAAAACCGGCACCGCGCAAGTTCCAGCCCCCTATGGACAAACAACCGCCAGGTACGGCAGCCCGGCAGCGTCCGTTGCGGCACCCCACAGGGTTTCTCCCGCTCATCGGCTCAAGCACCGGGTCGCAGCGCAGGTTCAATCCGACCCGTTCTTCCAGGATGCGTTTGATTCCATGGGCCAGCTTCAGGATCATTTGAATCAGATGTTCGGCCGGCTGATGACGCAGACATCACTCTCGGATTTGATGGGCGGTGATGCGTCGTTTGATTTCACGCCGACACTCGACGTGGAAGAGAAAGACTCTTTTTACATTGTACGCGTCGATCTGCCGGGGCTGGACAAAGATAAAATCGAGATCAATGTCCGAGGAGACGTTTTGACACTCAAAGGCACCCGCGATGTTTCGACGGAAAAATCCGATGAAAAATCGGGAGTTTATAAACGGGAGCGCAGCTACGGCAGTTTCGCGCGCAGCGTCCAGCTCCCCGGTCCGGTAAATGAGACCGGCATTACCGCGGATTATCAAAACGGCGTGCTCACCGTCAAACTGCCGAAAACGGAAGCCGCGGCTGCCAAAAAAATTGCCGTTCAATAATTTTTCAGCTCAAAGAGACGGCACTGCCAGGCGCCGAGTGTCGCACCAAGGCCCTGCCGGGTGACTTCATAGGTGCTGTGTTCGAAAACTTCCCTGCTCAGGTGGTCGTAAAAAAATATTTTTTCTGCCTCCCAGAAACCCTCGGGCACCCGCACCTTCACCCGGCTCTCCTCTGCTGAGTCATTGACCACAACCATTCTTTTTTCGTCGCCGTGTGACCAGACCCAGGCAAGCACGTTGCGGAAAGTCGCATCGGCTTCGCTGGCCGGCCCCCCCTCCAATAAAAGCCATTCCCCGGCATGCAGCACTTCAACATTGGCAAATCTGAACAGCTTTAAATAAAATTCTGAAATTTCGAGATTGGCCGGCTCCGCCGCTTCTCTGCCCAGATGAATCAGCGTCCTTTTTACCCGGCCCTCCGCCTGCCCCTCATGAAAAAACCGCAGGCCCGGCACCGTTCCAAGGATGGCCGCGAACGCGAGAGAGCGCTTTTTCCCGAAACACGCCGCCGCTCTTTCTTCATCGTGGTTTTCGAGAAACCGGACGCATTTCTTCTGGTATTCCAGTCCCGCGCTTAAATGCTCCCGGATCGAAACCGCCGGATCATGCTTCAAGCGGTCATAGAATGTCTTATCGTACGTGTAATCGAAACCCATTTCCTGCAGTTTACGGTCGAGTCCCCAATAAACCTCGGCCATAAAAATAAACTGCGGGAATTTCGCTTTCACGGCCGGAATCGCTTCGTCCCAGAAATCCGCCTTGGGCCTTTGTGCGGGATCAAGAAACGGCCGCCAGTTTTTCTCAAAGACGTCCGTCAAAAGCAGCATGGCCATGTCGCAGCGGATTCCATCGCAAAGCTCCGCAATTTTCAGCATCTCCGCAGTCAGGGCCGCACGCGCGCGCCACGAAAAAATATTGATTTGAACCGTGTCATTCCAGGCGGTGAAATAGGGGTCTTTGCCGTGCGCCAAATAGCGGCCGGGCGGTGTGCGGTAGAAAAGGCCGGGATAATCCTTAAAAGCGGCTTCCGTGCCGTTGACAAATAAAGCCGGTTCCTGTTCCGTCCAGGGGTGGTCAAAGGCCAGATGATTGGGTACAAAATCTAAAAAAAGTCCGACGCCCAGTTTCGCCAGGCGTTGCCGCAGCGACGCCAGATCCTGCTGGCTGCCAAGCCGCGGGTCGATTTCATAACCGTATACGGCATACGGCGAGCCTGTCACGTCCTCTTTTTTCCAGCCGGGCAAGCAACGGTCAAACTCTGATTTCAGCGGCTCATTTTCCAATGCCAGTTTAATGCCGGCAGGACTGCGTTTCCAAATCCCCATCAGCCAGACATAATGAAAACCACATTTCGCAATCGCCTCAAGCTCGCAGTCGGGAATGCCGGCCAGAGTCAAACGCCCGCCCCCCTGTTCCAGGCGGCTCAGCCAAAAAAAAGCGTTTATTTCGAGAAGGTGGGGATGTTCTGTTTTTTTCAACGCGTCTCAAACATTGAGTTTTCGAATCACAATACCGGCTTGATCCAGGAGTTTAAGCGAGACTTCGCTGAGAGGGTATTCGACGTTGTAGACCACTTCGCGGATGCCCGCGTTAATGATCATTTTGGTGCACGTCAGGCAGGGTGAAAAGGTGGTGTAAAGCACGGAATCTTTAACGCTCATGCCGTGGTAAGCCGACTGCACAATCGCATTCTCCTCGGCATGCGAACACAAGCATTCATCAAGGGATTTCCCGGAAGCCTCGACACTGCCGCAGCGCGGACAGCCGCCCTCACTGCAGTTGGTCACGCCGCGCGGTGTGCCGTTATACCCGGTCGAAATAATGCGCTTGTCCTTGACAATAACCGCCGCGACTTTACGCTTCAGGCAGTTTGAGCGCAGCGCCACCACCTTGGCAATGCCCATAAAGTACGGATCCCAATCCGGACGGGTCTGCTTTTTAGAAAATTCCAGCATGACTTCGCGCACCCTGTCATGCAGCATTTTCATCGGCCCGGCATTGTCAAAAACGACGTCCGCCGCCGCAATGGCCCGGTCCAACTGCTGGTCGCTCGTGTTCTCGCTGTTGGCTTCGCGGGCTTCAAGCGCCTGGAATGCTTCAAACGTTTCAGGATCGCTCTCGCGCTTGCGCTGTTTGATCCGCTCAAACCTCAAACGCTGCGGCGCGGCCACGCAGGCAAGAATAAAATCAGAACGCCGCCGGAAAACCTCGACTTCGGAAGGGTGTCGCATCGAATCCACCACGTAATGTTTCTCAGGATCGAGCCGGCCGAATATTTTTTCTGCCAAAGCCCCGGGGCCAAGCTGGGCCCGCAAGCGATTTCCCAGTTCAACAAGGTTGTCGCGAGTCACGGGCACGCCCTCGCGCGAAGCCTCTTCACGCAGTACATCCGAGAGCGAAAAGTATTGAAAGCCGCGTTCCTTGAGGAATTTTGCGACCTCGCCCTTGCCCGCCCCGTTTTTCCCCGTCAGTCCGATAATCATAGTGGCAGTATCATAAATCAAGGCCCCTCTGCGTTCAAGCTTTGAGAATGGTAAAACACAGACCGGAGAAAACATGCAGATTCATGTTGGAATTAAGCAGCCTTTCTAGAATGCAGCGCTGCTAAAACAGCCTCGGGTTTTGATTCAGCGACCCTCAAGAGCGCAATCGCAGCACCTTCAGGGTATGTGCGCCCCTGCTCCCAATTTCGGAGCGTGGCAAGGCTCACGCAAATCATCGCTGAAAATTCGGCCTGACTCAACCTTAGTTTTCTACGGATTTCTTTAACCTGAACCGGCGTTATTCGAAACACACGAGACGGTTTGCGTTCACCTGCATGAATCTCCCGCGCCTGCTCCACGCTTTTTAAAAGTTCGCGAAACTCACTTTCTTTCATAATACATTCCCCCGTCTTCTCACATAAGCTGCAAGCATCTTTATTTGTCAAGCAGTCAAGTCCGCCTGCTCTGCTTTTCTATGCACATAGATCATGTAAAATTTCTGAATACCGGCCACATAATAATAAATGATGCGGAGTCCTCCGCGTTTCCCCTTGGTTCCGCCACTCCATCGCAATTTCCTTAAACCGCCGGCGCTCGGAATCAGAGGCCCCGCAGTAGGAACTCGACTCAGTTCGGCCTGCAGCAACGCATAATCCTCGTCCGCTAAAATCTCCTGAATGCGCTTTGAAAAAATGTCCGTCTCGACAAACTCATATTCAAATTTCATTCCACCATCTCCTGAGAGTGTACGCTATTAGCGCACTTGAAGTCAATTGATTTAATTACATATTATATTTAATATTAATAATAATTCAAGTCAAAAAAAGCCAAAAAAAGGTATCCCTTCCGGATGGGGTACCCTTATTTTAAATCAGGTGGCCAAAACCTTTTTGATTTCTTCGGAGAGCCGCTCGAGATTGAAGGGCTTTTGCAAGAAAGCGTCGCGGCCGAGCTTTTCAGCTTCATCGATCATCTTTTGATCGACATACCCGGTGTTCACAATCACCTTCGTGCGGGGCGAGACCTCTTTGGAATAACGTAGCACTTCCAGGCCGGAGTGATCCGGGAGTTTCATATCCAGCAAAAGCACATCGGGCTTAAAAACCGCGACAAACTTCATGCCGTCTTTGGCAGTATCCGCCGTTTCGACGGCGTAGCCCTCTTCAAGCAGAAAATCACGGACTTCGTCCACAATCCCCGGTTCATCATCCACAATCAAAATTTTAATCATCCGGCCGTCCTGTACTCATGCCCGCTCAAATTCTCGATCTCATCAAAAGCTGGCAGTGAAAGGCTAAACGTGGTTCCCACGCCCTCTTCGCTTGAAACCTGAATCGTGCCCCCATGGAGTTCGATAATGTATTTGCACATGTAAAGTCCAAGTCCCGAGCCCTTGCCGGCAGGCTTGGTGGTATACCCGTAATTAAAAATACGCTTCATGGTTTCTTCGTTCATGCCTTTGCCCGAATCCGTAAAATGAACCATGACATAGTGCCCATCGGGGCTGAGTTCAGCCCGCACATTGATGCGCGGACTCGGCCGGCCTTCCATCGCATGATAGGCGTTGATAAACAGATTCAAAAAAACTTCCTGCAAGCGCTCCAGATCGCCACGAATGAGCGGGATGTTTCCCGGAACGTTAAATTCGACCTCTGTCCCCGCCAAGTTCTCAAGGTAGGTCTGAAACTGCACAAGCGGCAGGGTTTCTTCAAGAATCAGCTTGAGCGATAGCGGTTCAAACTTGCCTTTTTCTGATTTCTTGAGAAGTCCCGTCAGCGTATTGACCACTGCCTTGATACGGCTGATGTTCTGTTCCATCTTTTGAAAAATATCCAAAATTTCCGAAACTTTCACTTCCGGATTCTTTTTGTAGCGCATCAGCGCCCGCGATACGTTCATCGAAAGAATGGTGAGTGGATTATTGACCTCATGGCCCACCGAAGCCGCCAGCCGGCCCAGCGTCGCCATTTTCTGTTCATGAATCAACTGCGCCTGCGTGTCTTGTAACTGTTTATTCGCCCGTTCGGTCTCATTGAGCGCCGTGGTCAAGCTTCCCTTGGCATCTTCAAGCTGATGGTTGATCCGTTCAAGTTCGCGGGTTTTATTAATCGCCTCATCGTACAGGCGCGCATTTTCAATCGCAATGGCTGATTCCTGCGCAAGCGTGTAAAGCACGTTGCGGTCTTCCTCCGTAAAATACTCTCCTGATTTTTTGGACCCAAGTAAAAGCACGTTGCGCAGTTCCTGCCCCAGAAAACTCGGGATGCAGCAGGCGGTGTAAAGTTCCGCCATGGCCGCTTTGATTTCCTGAAAATCATAAAAAGCGTTTTCTTTTCCGCGCACAGGAACCCGCTTCGCACTCTCAATCATCTCCTGAACTTGTTCCGCATCCAGCCCCTCCTTTTCGCAACGGAAATACTCAATCAGCGGATGGCCTTCGGTTAAAAGCACCAGATTGGGCAGTTCTTTATACCCGCGTTGATATTGCAAATTAAACCCCGCCCCGCTTACGCGCCGCGTCAGCACCGCCGCATTTTCAACACGCATCTTCATGGTAATAAAATGAACCACAAGATTGAGCAGATGCTCCAGGCTTTTAATGCGCGACATCCCCCGCGAGGCTTCCTT
Organism: Candidatus Omnitrophota bacterium; assembly: GCA_023247135.1. Classification (GTDB taxonomy): domain Bacteria; phylum Omnitrophota; class Omnitrophia; order Omnitrophales; family Aquincolibacteriaceae; genus JAHFHB01. The sequence continues at coordinate 16,358 of JAHFHB010000003.1, read as the reverse complement.
GAGAAACTTCTGATAATCGTACTTTTTTTGAAAAAGATAATTATCCGTAAGGTTGATCAGGATATTACGGATCGGATCGTACCCGAGCACGATAAGAAAAAGGCTGACCACATACGTCCCGGTCGTACTGACTTTTAAATACACAGACAGAACCTCTCGGACTAGAAGTGTTGCCGCGGAAAAAACCCCGAACACGAACGTCAATAATCCCGCAAACACGAGCGTCTTTTTTAAGATAACATCCACGCCGAGAAGTTTATGCCGCAGGATTCCATAGGCCAATGCGGAGGAAAGAACCACCGAGCCAAAACACCCCAGGGGATAAGGGAAAAAGAAGAAATTATAAACAGGCAGGAAATAAGCCACACACCCGACGTAGGCAATCAGACTGGGAAACACAAATAAACCCAACCGATCTTTCTCGACTCCGGCTGCGCTTTTATACCGGCTAAACACTTTAAGGTGCGCCGAAATGACAATATACGTAAACAAGCTGACCCACCAAATATAAAACGGCCCGGCATTAAGAAAGAACGGGTAATTTCGTTTTGGGACAACTTCGCTGATAAAATAGTGCGGAAAGAATATGTCTACGACGGCAAAAAAAACTGAGAGCACGTAAACACTGACAAGTTCAAACCTGTAGTATTTACCGGTGATCTTGAAAAAATACAGGACAAAATCGAGCAGGAAAACGGGTATGAAAATCGCACCCAGGTGAAGAAATTGCGCGCTGACATAGGCGAGCTTTTCAGACGGGACCCAGGAAAAGATAAATACATTAATACTCCAAAAAGTCAGCGCGCTTGCATACAGGATGTATTTAATACTCGTCTTTCGATTGATGTTTCTCCCGGTCAATGCAACAATTAAAACGTTCAAAAAGGACGTCACCGCCGTCAAAAAAGTTGCGGCGTACCAGATCCAACTCTCAAATATTAATATTTTTTCGTGACTCAAAAAAAATCCGATCCCCTTTTTACTGCCTGGGTTTCAATAAAAAAATAGATTGTTCTGCGAGATCTAATCTTTCCTCTGTGATTAATTCCAGATTGGCTTTCTCAAAAAGACGCCGCCATTCCTCCGAAGTCGCCAGCCCCTGATTAGAAAGATTATGAAATAAATGATGCTCAGCAACACCCGAGGGGGTTTTATAGAGCCGATCCAATGAGCACCGCGTCAACTCGCAAATGAGAATGTACTTATCCGGGAAAGCTTTTTTAATACTCTCAAAAATGTTTAAAACAACGGTCTCGCTTATGCTTAAAAACTCGTGCAAAACAAACATGGAAGTGATCACATCCACTTGAATGTCGGAAGGGACAAATTCCTTTAGTTTCATAATATCGCCGACTATGAATCGGGCCTTTTCCGCCAAGCCGGCCTCCTGCGACTTTTTCTGCGCATAAGAAACGGCTTCTGGGGATAAATCAATCCCATAGCCGGAAACATCGGGCTCTTTGCAAAATCCGATCAAAAAATCACCGCTTCCGCTCCCCAAATCCAGAATCCTCGCAAGCCGGAATTTTGTGAGTAGAAATCGCGCAACAGGGAAAGGGAAAAGGTCAGCCAATTCCGCACTCGCGCGCCCCACGAACTCTCCCCGCCGATCAAAGTCAACCCCGTATTTCTTTTCATTCTTGATCAGCACGTCTAAATTTTCAAAGATAGGGGCATAGGCATAAATAAAATCAAATACACCCCGCGAATCATCCATAAGCTTTCTTCCATAGCCAGTGAGCGCATAATTAAACACATGCTTGTGAAGGATACGGACCACGTACAAATAGTCGCAAAGCAATCGCAATATCCTGAAATTCAGATTTTTTGCTTTGGCGTACCTGGCGATATCCAACTCCCCCTCATCCATGAGCACATCCAAAACACCTGTTTTGCTTAAGGCGCAAATACATTGAGTGATCATATAATTTCTAAAATACCTCTGCACAGCACGGTTCATTCTAAGTATCCTGAAGATGTGCCATGCACCATATTTTTTTGATGCCACGATAATCTGCCTGACATTGTTCATCGGTTTAAGATCTGCCAGATAGGCCTGGATATTAAAACCCATCGGAGTTCTCTCTTTGTACGCCGCATATTCGGTTGGGAACAACTGCAGCAACCGTTTCTCCTCAGAAAGCGCCCGTATAAGAATCAACGGCAAGTAAACGAAGAGAACAAGCTTCGCCCCTAATGCAGCCTTGAACATTATCGCGTAACTCAGTAACTCCAAAATACTGGCCGCGTAGTAGGGATGCCTTGAGTACTGAAAAGATCCCAGAGTGATGATCCCCTTTAAGCGCGATGGGGGTACGCGGTAAATAGACCAATTCTTCCCCATCGATCTTATGGCCGCGCGCCGGTAAAAAAACCCGAGACCCCACAAGAGAAACCCAGACAGCGCCCATCCGGTAAAAGCGTAATCGGGTGAGTAAACATTAGAAAACGAAATCAGAAGAATGGCAATGTAAAGGGCAACCATCGAGGTGCACAAAAGAGTTTCGACTTTCGTCTTATCCCGCCTGTAAATCACAGCATTTGAAAACGTATTCTGAATTCTTTCAAAAAAAATATACCCCAAAAATAAGTGTAAAAATATTTTAAGCAGCATCAAACCCCTTCTTCCTGGTAAAACAAAACCGCATTCTTTATATTTTCAGGAATCGCCGCAAAACGCTGTGTCTGTTCATCCAAAAAAACCAACGTATGCACCGTCTCACAAACCACCTTCTCTAACCGTTTGTTAAAAAAACGGACCCCCACATCAAAACTCACTCTTTTGATCCTCGCACAACTAAAACGCCCCTCTATTTCATCCCCAAATAACGAGTCGAGGAAGACGGTTTGATCTATTTTAGATGTCATCATTTTTATCGGACTTTCCAATAGCCTCCGGAAATCACCGCACTTTTCCGAAAAAAAAGCTTCGCGGACATAACTCGTCCATTCAAGATAATTATACGGGTGCAAGCAGCCGTAATAGTCCGTATGTTTAAAAAAAACACGGAATTTATCGAAGATGAAAACATTGTTACGTGCGTTTAAATCCATACCGTTTAGTACTTATAGAGCAGGTTGTTTTCGTCGACCTCGATGGGGTCGAGCGCCGCCCGGATGACGGGCGATAAATCAACGGCAGTTTTCGACTTCGCGTCAGAGAGCTCGTAACATTGTTTACCTAATCCCACAAGCTCGCCCGAGCCTTCAATGACAAATGTATGCAAAAGCGAAAAAACTGACTTATCAACGGCCGTCGAATTTACTTTGATTAAAGTACTGTCCCCCACAACCGTTTGTTTGCGGAATTGCATTCGGGAAGAAATTAATCTCAGCCGGTACCTGTTCAAAAAATCCGCGTGTTGGCATTGAACCAGCAGCGCATCCGTGGCTAAAAACATAAGCTTAAGATAATTGGCAAAGCTCATGTGTTTGAACTGATCAGTGTCACTCAGCATCACGACATATTTATAAACAAATTCTTTTTGAGATTGCGCAAAATATTCCATCATTTATTCCGTTAAGTTTTTTTGCACCGATTTCAAGAAATCGCGGATATCAAAGGGTTTGTAGATGTAGTCCGCCACCTTTAATTCAAGCGCCTCTTTCATCGTTTCCGCCTCTGCATATCCTGTGATCAAAATCTCTTTAACTGGTTTCTTTCCCTCTCGCATGAGAAAGCCGCGTATCTCTTTTATCGTCTCTACGCCCGACATGCCGGGCATGCGAATATCGCAAATAATCAGGTCTACCTCCGTTTCAGCGATAGTCTTAAGCGCCTCGCCCCCGTTGCGACACAAAATAACCTCGCAGCCTTCCTTGCGCAGAAGTCTCCCGATTGTCTTGGCGACAAGCTCCTCATCATCGATCAATAAAACTATTTTTCCCATGTCTCCTCCCTGACCATTCCCATGAATAAAGTCGACGAATCGTCCTTATGCCATACTATGGCATCGTCTCGATTTAAAAACGAGCGTGAAGGTGGTTCCCGCACCGCGTTTAAACGGCGAAAGAGAAATTAGAATTTTATTTTTTTCAGCAAGTTTATTTACAATATACAGGCCAAGCCCCGTGCCATTGGCTTTCCCGGATGTGAAAAATGGCCGAAAAATTTTCCGTCTCAAAACATCATCGATCCCCAGGCCTGTATCCCTAAACGCAAGCGTCACACATTTGTCGTCATGGCCACCTTGTATCGCAAGCCCTCCGCCGTGTTCCTCCATCGCTTCGATTGAATTTTTCGCGAGGTTAAACACAATTTCCTCAAGATCCCTTTGATCGGAAAAAACCGCAAGATCTTCCGGGATATTCACTGCAAGCGCTATCCCCTTCATTTTGATCTCATTCGCAAGAAACCAGAGAACATCCTCGACCACCTTCTTCAGAACTACAATTTGCGGTTGAGATGACTCCTTTTTCGGCCTCACAAAATCGGAAAATCTCTGGACAATGTCCATGGCTCGGGTCGCTTCTTTAAGTACAATCTTCATCGTTTCCTCAGAACTATCCCCCCTCTGCGCCGCAGCCACGGCACCCCGCGAGGAGTCCAGACAAATCTCAGCACGGCTCTTGATGATATACAAGGGGTTTCGTAATTCGTGGCTCATTCCCGCCGCGAAAGTCGTCAACGCCGATAGCTTTGCGTCCTTAATCAATTCCGTAAGCGTATCAAGGTCAAAAAGGTTGGCGTTCAATACGGCGTATGTAATAAGAATGAAACACACGCCCACGAAGAAATTTGGGAGAGGCGGTATGGCAATCCCATACCATAAAAACCAGTTGGTACTCCCCCCAACCCAGGCGCCCAACGTCAAAATGCCAACCCACAAAATCTGCTCTCGCTTTGCCTGAGCAGCACGCCGCCAGCCTTTGGCAAAAAGCCAAAAAGAATAAAGTACTAAACCATTACAAAGCACCACGAAGACATTGATGACAGGCCCTGGCAAAGGCCAGTTCCGAATTCCTGCAATATCCCTCATCCCAGGTATCGTCATCGGGTGAAACCCGAACGTTGCCAAAATACAGGGCAAAATGAAATAAAGATACCCTGGCAATGCCGATCCGTTTTCTTCAGCGGTGAACGTCTGTGCAAACCACAAGAAAGAAAACGGAATAAAAAAACAAAAAGTTATTGTGAGCCTTATAAAAAAGAGCGCTTGATTTTCAGACTGCTCGCGCTGCCAAAAAGCGTAAGCTATGGACCAAAGAGCCACCGAAATTGAAAAAGACGCAAAACTCCTGTAAACCGGATTGCCGGCTCCGCGCCACAGGACATAAACCCCAACCACGAGAGCCACAAGGCCATTGAAAAGCCCGGTGGCTCCGTAGTAACTCAGCCCCATGACATTAAAATTTTCAATCATTCAATCTTCGAAGTGCTTTTTCAGAGTTCCCAATAATTCCTGAATATCGAATGGTTTATGGATGTAAGCCACCGGCTTTAAAGTTTGGGCAACCACTTCGGTTTTCTGATCCGCATAGCCAGTCACAAAAATAACCGGCATGTCAGGTCTGAGTTTGCGGATTTCTGTCACGGTTTCAACGCCATTCATACCTGGCATGCGCATGTCACAAATGATCAGGTCAATCTTTTCGGATTCCGTCAGCAAAAGCGCGTCCTGACCGGTATTTGCCCGGGCTGTTTGATAGCCAGCGCGTTCGAGTAATTTTGAAATGGTCCGTATGAGAATTTCTTCATCGTCGACGATGAGGATGATTTTTTTCATGCTTACGGTCAACGCCGGCTAAAAGTGAAAAAGTCTTGCTGATTTAAACTCGCCGGCTACTTGGCGAACTTCTTCTTGAGGGCTTCGTTAATGTCTTCAACACTTGGTTGGCTGACCGGTTTTGCCGCGGCCTCTTTTTCTTCCTCTTTCACAACCACACGCTCCAAAACCTTTTTGGGCTCTTCGGCCTTGGCTTGCGGCGGCTGGATATCCTTGGCTGGAATATTGGCTAATGCGGCAGGCGTCGGCTGCGGAATTGTGATTTGAGGAGCGGCGGCCACTTCTTTTTCGTTTTGAGTCATGCCATGGATTTCGGCAGGTTCTTCATCGTCTTTGCGGCCCCAGCCAAATCCGTCCCACTTGTACGTCGCGTTCATCGTTACGCTATGGACAAACGAGGTGTATTTGCCGTCTACGGAGCCGCCAATCCCCTCTGAAATCTGGTTATTGATGCCCCGCCTGAAGTAGAAAAAGAACAGGTAACTCAAATCAAACGTGAAATTTTTTGAAGGGCTCCAGCCTGTTCCAAGCGTAACACCCATGTGATTCGAATCTGCCACCACCGGTGTAAAACTAGTCTTGGGAATGGGGGTCCAGTAAAACAAACTGCCGCCGCGAAGCGTCCATTTGTCGTTTAGCTTGTGTTTTACACCGGCATGGAGACTGAAACCATTGGTGTAGTCCTTGTCTGCGGCGCCGCCAGGGCCGGCGGTACTTCCAAGCTGCGAGATAATGAAATCATCCGATGCATTGACAGGGTCCGTGACCGTATAAACACGTTTTAAAGTTGACCACCTTGTATAGCCAAAATCAGTGGTATAGGTCGTTTTTTTATTCGGTTTAAAAGCATAAGCCCAGGTCATATTCAAAGGCAAGTTCAACTTAGCGTGTGCGCCGGTTTGAAAGTTTCCGCCAAAGGCTGACCTTTCAACCTGCAAATTACCTTTGAGCCTTATCGTAAGAGGACTGCGAAAATAAAAACCTACTTGGTGTTTAGGCGTGATTTTTGCCAAAGCACCCATCTGCCATCCCCAGTTATTGCCGGTCATATGCAAACGTCCCTGGCCATCGGCTCCACCTCCGAGAATCACGTTAGGGTAAGCCAGGACCGAGTCATAGTCAAAAATACGGTTATACGTCGGGCCGCCGCCAATGGATAACCAGTTTGTGACCTTCACCGCCACAACAGGTTTGATCGTGAACATCCTCAAAGCATTGTTATAGCCGATGTAGCGCACAATCGATTGATTGGCATCGTATTTGTTGGCAAGGCCAAACGGAGAATCGGAACCGATGCCGAACGCAAGCCGGTCATTCAACGTTCTTCCGGGATTGATGGTCAGGTAGCTGGTTGGAATAAAATTGAGTGTGCCGCTGCTATGCGTGGTGGAATCCGTGGTTAAACTTTTCTGATACGTCATCAGGCTGAGAAATGAAGCGCCCCCCTGTGATTGAATACCCGGAAGATCCGTAATACCGGCGGGGTTGTAGGAAATGCTGGCCGGCTCATCCGGATCGGCCACGACAGCATTAGAACGGGCTAACGAGGCGGCACTAAATGAGGCATTTTCAAAACCGCCGGAACCGACGGCAAAAGCGGCCTGAGGCGCTAAAAAGATTAACGCAAAAATCACCCAAATAAAACGGCGGAAAAAGGTCATGCTTGCCCCCTTAAGTCGTTTAAAAATAAGCAAAATCAGGCTCTGTATTATCGTCTTTCAGAGCGGGTTTCTCTACAGGAAAGTTGGCATGGCGTAGCAAAAAACAGCGATTTCGTTTAAAGACTTTTCAAAACAATGAAGTCACGGTCCGGTTTAAGAATGGCCGTTTGCTGACAGCGGGAAATAAATGAGAAAGGTGGTGCCGATTCCTTCTTCGGATTCCACGCGCACGCGGCAGCCGTGTTTTTCGAGAATGCTGTGAACCACCGCAAGCCCCAACCCCGTGCCGCTGCCGACGTCTTTGGTAGTAAAAAAGGGGTCGAAGATTTTTGACAGATGGGCAGTTTTAATGCCGCAGCCGTTATCGATGACTTCCACGCAAATCGAATTTTCCTTGAGAGAACCCTGAATACGGATAAAACCCTGAGCGCGCTTGGCGGCATGAATCGCATCGCGCGCGTTTAAGATCAAATTGGTAAAAACCTGTTCGAGTTCGCCCTCATTCCCCCAAACCAGGCCGATTTCATTCGCATCGATTTCAAGCTCCACATTGTCATTTTTAAGCTGGTAGCCCAGCATGGCCGCGACGTTCTCAACCACTTTTTTAAGGGAAACTTCACGGATCTGCGCGGTTTCAACTTCTTTGCGTGCGTACTTCATCAGCTTCTTGATAATCACCTGGCAGCGCCGCGCACCCTCTTCAATAAGATCAATGAGTTCGATATCATCGGGATTGGGCGAGCCCATTTTCAAAATTTGCGCGTTCGTCAGAACAGCGGTCAAAGGGTTATTGATTTCATGCGCAATGCCGCCCGCGAAAGTACCGATCGTGGCCATTTTTTCAGCTTGAATCAATTGTTTCTGGGTATCCTCGAGTTCACGCGTGCGCAGGGAAACGCGGTTTTCGAGTTCGGCGTTCCAATGGCGCAACTCCTCATGCAGGCGGCGGATCTTGAGAAGGACGCTGACGCGCGCCAGAAGTTCTTCCTGCTGAAAAGGTTTTGAGATGTAATCATTGGCGCCGATTTGAAGTCCGTAAACTTTATCGCCCATATCGGTCTTGGCCGTCAGCATGATGATCGGGAGATCGTCAGAAGAATACTGCGCACGCACGCGTTTGCAAAATTCATAACCGGACATGCGCGGCATCATCAGATCCAGAATAACCAGCGCCGGTTTTTTTGCCTGTACTTTTTCGAGCCCTTGAACGCCATCGACAGCCTCCGTCACTTCGTAATTGTGCATGCCAAGCCGCGTACGGATGACCTCACGATTTACGGGATTGTCATCGATCACTAAAACCAGTTCGCCGTCTCCGCGAACGGCTTCGGTAAACTCAGGGTCTTTGGCAAGCTCATAAACCGCCTCAGCCGGTGCCGCTTCTTTGGCGGGCCATTTTGCGGTGGTGGCAGACGTCGGCACCGCTTGCAGTGCCGGCGTCTCCGGCGGCTCGGAAACCGGCCGCCCTTCGGACTGTTGAAACATCTGCTTGGACAATGTAAAAGCAAAAAGACTGCCCTGCCCCACGCGGCTGGAAACCTGAATGTCCGCGCCGTGCAGGCGCACCATTTCACGAGCGATCGAGAGTCCCAGACCGGTCCCCTCATAATGGCGCGTATCTCCGCCATCAGCCTGGCGAAATCGCTCAAAAATCACCCGCAGGTCTTTTTCTGAGATCCCGATGCCCGTGTCCTGAACTTCCACCTGCAAACAGCCGCCGGTATCTTGAACCCGGACCGTCACGGCGCCTTTTTCTGTGAACTTGAGCGCGTTGCCGACCAGATTAATCAAAACACGCTGGATTTTCTCGGGATCGCCGTACACATCCGCCAGTCCGGGCGGCAGGTCCCGCAGCAATTGAACATTTTTCTTGCGCGCCACACCTTCAAGCAATGCCGTGACGGCATCGATCACGTTAGCAACGTTGAACCGTTTGATGTCCAGGCGCATTTGCCCCGATTCAAGGCGCGATAATTCCAGCAGATTATTAATTAATTCTTTCAGCCCGGCTCCGCTTTCAAGAATCATGCGCAGATGGCGCGTTTGCTCGTCATTCACTTCTCCGTCTGCGCCATCCAGAATGGCTTCGACAAGACCCAGGATTCCGTTCAGCGGTGTCCGCAGTTCATGGGACGTATTCGCCAGGAATTGACTCTTGAGCCGGTCCAATTCCTGCAGCCGTTCGTTTTGATGCTGTACCTGCTGGTACAGCCTTGTGACGTTCTCAAACTGCAGTGAATTGGAGAATGCGATGGTGACCGGCACTTTGATCTGGGCTAAAAAACCACGTTCGGCCGGCGTATAACGCTGCAGGTTTTCTTTTTTCCCAAGGTGCAATATCCCAATCATCTTTCCCGCAATGACAAAGGGCATGGCCAGCACCGCCCCCATCTGGTGAAAGTACTCTTTCATTTCTTCTTTAAACTGCGCAACCTCTGGGTCGCTTTCAGCATAGTCTCCCAATAAGGCCTGGTCGCGGACCTCAAGCCATTTCAGAAACGGGTGGTCGCAAGCGACCGGTTTTAATCCATGGCGGCGTTTGACAATGGCGGGCACAAAACGGTTTTCAGTTTCGTCCCTCAAGTAAAGGGACATTTCGCGCACATAGACCGTCTTGCGCAAAAGGCGCGTCACCCCCTGAAGAAGATCACGCATGCTTTTGAGGTGGACCAGTTCTTTGGCAAAAGCTTGCTCCGCATGCATCAAATCCGCATGCCGGCGCCGAAAGAGCTGGCCCAGCCGCGGTTGAATGGCGCGAAAATAAAAATAAAAGGCTACGGCCAGCATCGTGAAATAAAGCGTGGCCAGCATGGGCGCAAGGGACCGCATCCAACCTTGGGTGACATTGATAAAAGCCGCAAACGGCACGAGGGTGACCAGAGTCGAAGCAAACCACAGCATGGTTTTGTGGACCACGGTTTCGATTTCGAGCATCTTGTAACGGATGATGGTGTAGGCCAGCGTGCTCAGCCCAAGCGTCATGACCAACCCGCCCAGAGGAAAGACTTTGACGCCGTAGCAGGCTATGAAATCCGAGCTGCCGATATTGGCGATCAAGAACGAAATGCCGACGAGCAAAATCTGTCTTTTCATGCTGGCGGAAGTTTCGCACCGGTAGCCGCAATAGAGCGTGTAAAAAAACAAAGCCATATAGCCCATGAAAAAACACAGAAACGCCGAACCACCCAAAACAGTGAGCCGTGAATGATAGCCCCATGGGAATTTGGAAGCGCCGATGACGATCCAGGAAGTGCGGCTGATTAAAACCGTGATCAGAAGCGCCAGGACATAGCCGGTAACGATTTTGCTGCGGTTTTTGCGGTCGCAGCCCAGCCATGCCGAGGCGTACCAGTAAAGGCTCGGGGAAATCAGGGCCACGCCCGCGTAGACAGCATGGAGCAGCGGCATCACGTAAGTTTCGCTGCGGATGGAATAGACGACAAAAGTCCCTCCCAGCCAAACGAAAAAGCTTGCCGAAAGCACGAGAAAGCTGTTTTTTTGCGGACCGGGGGTTGCGTGCATGCCCACGTAAATGCCCATGAAGGCAATCAAGAGGCAGGCCACCAGAAAAGGCAGTGCGTAGGCATTGAAAAACAAAGGGAAAGTCTGCGGCATCATGGGCGAAAGGCCTGCATCGGGTGACTCCTAAGCGGCGCTTGAGCGCGCAATGATTCTAATGGATGGACTGCAGGGATTTTTGGTAAATAGTGTAGCGTTTGTAGAGCTCGCTGTAAAACTGTTTGGATACGTTTTGGGATGATACGTTTTCATCCAGCACCCATGAATATTCACTTGTCGTATAGTTTTTTCTAAGCAGCGCGTCAAAAACAGACGCGCACAAAAGCGGCGCCACTTTCCGGCCGCGCCACGAAGCGACGACTCCCATGGCCACCATGCGCGCTTCCCTGATTTTTTTCTTCTCCCTTAAAAAGGTGAGCGCGTTAAAAACCCCAAGATCACCGTTGAGTTTGCGAATCAAGGGATTGTAATCGGGAACACTGAGCAAAAATCCTACGGTCTCTCCTTGATGCTCGGCAAAGACGATCAGGTCCGGGTCGATGGCCAGGCGCAACGGATCCAAAATTTCATACACTTCTTCTTCCGACTGGGGAACGTACCCCCAATGATGCTTGAATGTTTCCGCATAAATTTTAGCCAGGCGATTGGACTCCGCTTTAAACCTTTTTTTATCAAAAGTGCGAATATGAACTTCGGAATTTCTGGCCTTGGCCAGGATCCCATGAACCTTCCGTTTAAGGCGGAGGTCCATCAAGTCCATGGTGAAAGCCAGTAATTCCCTGGAGACACCATACCCAAGTCTGCGAAAATAAGTGTGATAATAAGACGGATTGTAGGCCATCAAGAAGGCCGGCATCTGGTTATAGGCATTGGAAAGAAAACCCGAGGGGTTGGCAATATTCCCATTCACGGGGCCCCAAATTATTTCAGCCCCCTGCTTCTGCAAAAAATTTTCTGCCGCGTTCAAAAGAGCGCTCACCGCTTCGTGTTTATCCGGCAAAGCCTCGAAATAGCCGACCAGCCCGATTTTTTTGCCCCAGTGCTGGCACAGGTTGGAATCATAATAAGCCGCGACGACGGCAGCGATCCCTTGGCTGTCCTCTACCATCAAGAGTAAGTGTTTGCAGTGGTCAAAAAAACGGCCCTGGCCGCTTAAAAATTTTTTAGTCTCCTGAACGATCGGCGGAACCCAGAACGGATTGTTCTGATAGACTTTCCAGGAAAAACGCAAAAAACGTTCAACCTGCGGCCCGTCTTGAAAACTCAAAATTTTCAGCGCTGTGTTTTCCATGCTCTTAGGAACCGCGTTGTGTAAGGGGCAGGAGTGTCAGCGGCCTGGACGATTTCAGGACGTCCTCAAAAGCCTCAAGAAAAACATCCACTTCTTTACGCGTGATTGTAAGCGGCGGCGCAATGCGCAAAATGTCATAATTATTCAATGTGAAAATGACAAGGATTCTGTGCTTTTTCAATAGCCGGCGTGAAATCCAAAGGGTCAGTGCGCCTTCAAGCAGCGAACTGCCGCCTTTGACCCTGGCAAACGTCATCCCCAGCATCAAACCGCGGCCGCGGACTTCCCGTACCAGTTCCGCATGTTTCTGCTGAAGCCGTCGCAATCCTTCGAGCAGATAGTGGCCCTGAATCTCAGCATTCCGAATCAGGTCCTTCTCAACCAGGGCGTGAATCGCGGCAAGTCCGGCCATACAGGCCCGCGTGTTGCCTCCAAAGGTCGTGCTGTGCAACAGCGCCGTATCCATCGTTCCATAGGCTTTTTTCCAGATCGCATCCGTTGTCACGATGGCCCCAATGGGCATCACGCCCCCTCCCAGAGATTTGCTCAAGATCAAAATGTCCGGTTCGATGCCTTCGTGTTCGCAGGCAAAAAGACGTCCCGTCCTTCCAAAACCTGTCTGAATTTCGTCGACCAGCAATAGGGTTCCGTATTGCCGGCAAAGGGCACTCGCCTTTTGAAGATACCCTGGATGCGGAAGAATCACACCGTTCTCTCCCTGAATCGGCTCCACGATAAACCCGGCCACATCGCCCTTTTGAAGCCGTGACTCCAGCGCGCCAGGATCATCGTAGGCGATCTGCTCCGTTTCTGGCAGAAGCGGCAAAAAATGTTTTTTATATTTTTGCCGGCCGGATACGGATAAGGCGCCAAAAGTTTTTCCGTGGTAAGCACCTTCCGTGGCCAAAAGCACCGTGCGCCCGGTCGCAATACGCGCCAGCTTGAGCGCCGCCTCGACCGCCTCGGCCCCGCTCGAGCAGAAAAAGGACCTCTGCAGCGCCCCGGGAGTAATGAGGGCTAAAAGCTCCGCGAGCTTTGCCGCACAGGGATTAGGCGCCGATTGGAGTAAATTAGGGTGATTTTCAACAAGACGCAACGCTTCAAGAACTTCCGGCGGTTCATGCCCAAGATTCAAGGCTCCAAAGCCTGAAAAAAAATCAAGGTATTCATTCCCCTGGTCATCCCACAAACGGTTCCCGGCGGCGCGCACAAATGAAATATTTGTCCCCAAAAAGCGCATGATGTGTGCAGACATAAAATTCAGGTAACGGCCGTAGAGTTTCAAGGTCTTACCGGAACTAAGCTTTAAAACGCTTTCCAGGGAACCCGTCGCACGAACCGCCTTCAACAAGGCCTCATGGGAAAAGCTCACGATGACGCACCTTTCCCTTGCTTCAACATCCGGTCTTTCGCCTTCAAAGTGCTCTCGATTTCCGCATCCGGAACCATCCGCCCACCCCAAAAGAAAGGCGCGACAGTAAAGCCATGTTTCTTGCCGATATCGCGAATCAGCGTGACCCGGTCCGGCGTGATATTGCCCTTGCCCCAGGAAAAATTCTCATAGCGTTCTTCGAGCTCAAGCAAAATCGCTTCCGCAAAACAGCCATAAAGAACCCGGCTGGACGGAAGCCCGATATCAAATCCCGTATCAAACTCAGAAGGCAGTGCGCAAGTGCCGCCTGAAAAAATCAGGATGTCATTCCGGTCACAGGTCGTGTAGGAGATGTTTTTAGGATAACCGACGTCACAGACAATAGCACCCGGTTTGATGCACTGAATGTCAACGATGGAACTGGTGCTGCTGGCAGCCGCAATCACGACGTCCGCATTTTTCACAGCCTCGTTATTATCACGGCTGGTCCGAATCTGGGCTTTGCCGTAGTAAGAAAGCACGCGTTCAGCCTCTGAAAGATTTTTTTCACTGCGGCTGGTGATCGTAATCTCCTCGACGCGCTCGGCCAGGATACGCGCGCACGCACTGCCGATATCGCCGGTGCCGCCGATAACAGTCACATGCGCTTTGGCAAGATCAAGTTCCATGAGGCGCGCCGCTTTCTCAATGCCCTCAATCACCATCGCCACGGTGAACGTATTGCCCGTCGTAATGGGCACGTGCACCTGGGTCGTCAGCATGCGGCCAAACTGTTCCCCGGCAATCGACGTAAACCCTCCGAGCGTTGCGATGCCCGCGCCCAGCTGCTCTGCCACTTTGCAGGCTTGAATGACTTTTTCAATCACGCGGTCAGGACTCAAAATCAAAGCCACTGGGATGATGGGGCACATAATAAAATACCCGTGTACTTCGCGGCCCGTAATCGACTTGAAATGTTCAAGCGTCTGGGCCCGATAGGCCGGTGCAAGCTCAAACACCTTCATCAAAAATTCCTGCGACGGAAGTTCAAAATCCGGTTTGAAATATTTAAAATAGCGAATCAAATGCTGAAGGTTGTACGGATGCCCGATCACGGCAAACCCTTTGATCCGGCTCAAATTGCGGTTGCGGATATTTTTGTAACGCATCAGCGTAAGACGGTCGCCCAGGGCATCCAGCATCAGGTCAAAATTCTTGCGCAGCTTTTCAGAAATGACTTTCCCGATGACTTCTTCGAGCATCGGGATTCCCATTTTAACGGCGGCTTCTACGGTCACTTCCGTTCCACCGTCGTGCTCGCGCAGCACCCACTGCCCTTTGAAATGCTCCAGATCGCCACTGACCAGCTCGAAGCGCACCGTGAAGTTTGGAATGTCCAGCTCATCATGCTGCTTCCACTTGAAGACCATTTTGTCGACTTCCACTTCCCAGGAAGTCAGCGCGCTGCGGGATTTTTTTTCAAGCACGGTGCATTGTTTGACATTCGGCATGTAGCGGGGAAAATCCTTCACGGACGTAATCAGGCGTAGAACTTTCCAGCGGGGGGCTTGAATGACTTTTTGAGTCCGAATCTGAATCAAAAAGAATCTCCTCGGGTCTTCCGGCAAATGGCAGCAAAAAATAAGAGCAAAGCCTGTACTGGGTTATCGGCTTTGGAGGGCGAGTTCTAAACGCAGGAAACAGGAATACAGGTTAACCCATCAACGCCAAACAAGTTAAGGTTCCTAGACCTTCTTTTCGTTTTGTTTGCGCGCCGCATTGATTTCCTGGTAATGCGCCATCTGCAGGCGGACTTCCGGCGCATGCACAATGGCGTTTTGCAGCTGGCCGATGGCATCCCGCATGGCATCTAAAATGGCGTCTGCAGGGCCGGTATGGCCGATATCAAATTGCGGGTTGACCAGAACATAGCCATTGCCTTCAATCACATCCTGCCAGAAAGTTTCCCCGCGGGGGCTTTTCATGGCGACGGCCAGCTTGACGCGTGCGCGGTAACTCGTGGCTTCGTTATAAATATCGTGCGACATGTCCAGCATCCGCACTTCAAAAATAGCCGGCACGTCGGGCTCCCCGACTTCAAGCCGCGGACCGTCCTTCACAATCTCAACCTGCCCGAACATTTCCTTAAACGCGTCTTCAATCACAATCGGAAGCGTATGCTGGGAGTGAAACGATTGGAGGTCGCCCGGATCATATCCGGAGCGCGAAGCCTGGAACATGGTGTACTCATCCGGCACTTGCAGAAGAATTTTTTGATTAAATTCCGGGGGAACTTCGAGCTTGCCGCCCAAAGCACCGCTGACGGCCGCGCAGCCTGAAAGGCCCAGCAAACAAAGACCGATCAGCCAAACGTGACTTATTTTCATGACTGCCTCCGGAATTTTTATACCCTTAACTCTTAAAGAAAAAGGCCCGCTCATCCATTAACGGATAAACGGGCCTTTTCTTGATGCCGCGTAAGCACGGCAAAAGCTTGCCTTACTCAGCCGAAAGCGTCACTTGGTCAATAAAAACCGTGCCGGTCTTCGGGCTGGAGTTGATGTCGTCAAACACGATCACAAACTCATTCAGGCTTTTCCAATCGGTAATGCGGCGAAACTTTTCAAACGGAATCGAAACTTTCTTCCACTGGTCCGTAATCCCGGTCACCACATACGGCGAAGGCTTGTTGGTCATGTCCTTCAGCTCAAGCTTCACACGCTTGGTATAACCGGCATTCGCATCACCCTTGATGTAGAAATTCAGGGTGTTGTAGGCCGTCGCGTCTTCCCCGTTCAGCTTCATCCATA
>JAHFHB010000134.1 GCA_023247135.1 Candidatus Omnitrophota bacterium | reverse complement strand
GCCCGGGTGCCAGCCGCGGCGCGCCACCACGACCACGCGGTCGCGGTTGAAATGAAACGTGCGCTCCGCTTCAGAGAGCGCTTCCTGCACCATGACGCGCTCTTCCTGCTGACGCGACTTGTTTTCTTCATCCAGCGCTTTGGCCAGACTTTCAGCCTCGCGCTCATTCTCGGTGAGCAAAAGCCTGAGCGCCGTATCCGGCGAACTCATGCGTCCGGCCGCATTGATGCGCGGCCCGATCATAAAACCCAAATGCCCCGTGTTGAAACTGCGTGTGCGGATGCCGGAGACCCGCGACAAGGCTTTGAGCCCGCAGCTTGAATCCGCGCCCAGTTTTAAAAGCCCATGCCGCACCAAAACGCGGTTCTCATCGGTAAGCGGCGCGACATCACAGACGGTGGAAATCGCGGCCAGGTCCAGAAATTGCCGCGCCTCTTCCCCAAGCAGCGCCTGCGCCAGTTTGAAAGCCAGGCCCCCGGCCGAAAGTTCTTTGAAAGGATACTGGCAGTCCGCGCGCTGGGGGTTGAGAATCGCACAGGCCGGCGGCAGTCCGTCTGCGGGAATGCGATGATGATCGAGAATAATGGTTTCCATGCCATGCGCTGCCACGGCTTCAATTTGACGCCGGGCCGTCACGCCGCAATCGACTGTGACAAGCAGTTTAAATCCGCTCTTTGCCGCTTCGACCACGGCATCTTCGCTGACACCGTAACCGTCGCGTCCGCGTTCCGGCAAAAATATTTTTGCTTTGACCCCGAAACGCCCGAACGTGCGCGCCAAAATTGCCGCGCCGGTAATGCCGTCGACATCATAATCGCCGTGCACAAAGACAGACTCTCCGCGCTCTTGGGCCTGCTTCAAGCGCAGGCAGGCGGCTTCCATGCCGGCCATTAAAAACGGATCGTAGAGCTGGTTGAGATCGGGGGCGAGAAAGCGGCGCCTGGCGGCGGGTTCCGCCAGGCCGCGTTTCTCAAGCAGTGCTAAAAAAGAGGGGCTGTAGGACTCCAGCAGTTCCGGCAGACTCAATGCGCTTTCCAATCCACCGCCAGCGAAGAAGCCACAAATACCGTCGAATAAATACCTGCGGAAAATCCCACCAGCAGAATGAACGCAAAATCGTGCATGGCGCTGCCGCCAAACACGAAGAGCGCCACAGCCGAAAGAATCGTGGTGAAACTCGTAATAATCGTGCGGCTTAAGGTTTCGTTGATGCTTGTATTCACAATTTCATCCAGCGGTTTCTTGCGCATGATCTTCAGATTGTCCCGGATCCGGTCAAACGTAATAATCGTATCATTGACCGAATACCCCATGATCGTCAGAATGCCTGCAATGGCCGCAAGGTTAATCTCATGTCCGGTCAGTGCGTACACCCCAAATGAGAACAGGGTATCATGCACCAAAGCAACCACGGCCGCAGCCGCGAATCGCCACTCAAAGCGGAAGGCGAGATAAATCAGAATACCCACGGCAGACCAAAAGACAGCATAAAGCGCTTTCCTGGTGAGATCTTTACTGACGCTTGGCCCGATCTTCTCGACACGCTGGAGCTCATAGCCGCCCGTTCCTGAAATTTCCGTGGCAATTTGCTCCAGACGATGCGTATCGCTATCCGTGCTTTTGATCACAAACTGATTTTCAGAGACTTCCCCATAACGCTGAATCATCAGCCCCTTGAGTCCCGCGGCCTCCAGCTTGGCGCGCAAATCAGTGATGTTCACATCTTTATGAAACTTTACCTGAGACAGCAAACCCCCGGTAAACTCAACGCCATAGTTATTGGCGCCCCGCATAAAAAGAGCCGCCACCCCAAGCAGCAGCATCAAGCTTGAAAAAATATAGGCCAACACCCTGTTTTTCAGAAAGTTGATCTTTGTCGGCCTGACGATGTGCAGCATTTTGAACTTTAACCCTGGATTGGAAGCCAGGAGCATGTCCAGCACAACCCGCGTCACAAGAATCGCCGAAAACATGCTCGCAAGAATACCGATGGACAGCGTCACCGCAAACCCTTTGACTGTTCCCGTGCCAAACATGAAAAGCAAAAGCGCGGTCAAGAGGGTGGTAAGATTGGAATCAAGAATAGCCGAAAAGGCTCTGTGAAAACCCGCAGAAACAGCGGCGCGCGGCGTACGGCCGGCCGCCAGCTCCTCGCGCATGCGTTCGAAAATCAGCACGTTGGCATCGACCGCCATACCCACCGACAAAATCAAACCCGCGATACCAGGCAACGTCAATGCTGCGCCAAAGGCCGCCAGCGCGCCAAAAACAGCGATGCTGTAAAAGATCAGGCCGATATCCGCGATAAGCCCCGCCAGGAGGTAATAACCGGGCATGAATAGCACCACAAGCAATACACCAATCAAGCCGGATTTTAATCCCTTGTTGATAGAGTCCTGCCCAAGGCTGGGGCCTACCGTTCGTTCTTCGACCACTTCCACGGGAGCCGGCAGCGCGCCGGCGCGCAGGATCAGCGAAAGGTCGGAAGCTTCTTCCGGCGTAAAATTTCCTGAGATCTGCGCCGTTCCGTTGGGAATGCGGTCGCGGATCACCGGCGCAGAATGAACTTTGCCGTCGAGCACGATCGCAAGCTGGCGGCCGATATTTTGAAAAGTGGTCTTGTCGAAAATCTCGGCGCCTTCTTTGTCGAATTGAAGCTGTACAATCGCGGAGCCGTATTGATCAAACCCAACCGAGGCATTGGTCAGGTGATCGCCGGTCAGCACCGCCAGAGACTGGACAAGCACTTTGCGGCTGCCAGCGCCTTCCTTATATTCTTTCACATCATAGCCGTCGACTTTTTTCCCGCCTTCGATCTGGCTCATGATCGTCACGTCATCAGAAACGAGTTGAAATTCCAGGTGTGCCGTCCTGCCGATAATGTCTTTGGCACGCTGGCGGTCCGTAATGCCGGGAAGCTGAACCACCACTTCATCGGCGCCCTGACGCGTAATGATCGGCTCCGACACGCCAAATTCGTCAATGCGGTTACGGATAACTTCCACGGCCCGTTCAGACGCATCCTTCTGGGCTTCTTTGGGGAGTTTGCTCAGGTCAATTTTAAGCAGGAGCTGCATCCCGCCCTTGAGATCCAGCCCAAGATGAATTTTTTCCTGGGGCGGATAGACCTTCCAAAGGCAGAACGCCGTCACACCGATGATAAAAAGCATTTTCCATTTGAAATGTTTATCCATGCTTACTCCTGCTTGGTTTTAAAAAAAATGCTCAGGCCTTGGCCACGGGTTCTGTTCGTAATCCCGAAACGGCGCTTTTTAACACTTCGACTTTGGTTTGATCGTTATCCCCCAGTTTCAAAACCAGGAAATCATTCTGGATACCAGCTACCGTGCCAATTAAACCGCCAGAGGTGACGACTTTGTCGCCCTTCTTTACATTATCGATCAGTTTCTGCAGTTCGTTCTGGCGCTTTTGCTGGGGCCGGATGAGCAGAAAGTAAAAAATAATGATCAAGACAAAAAACGGCAGGAAACTCAAAAGCGGATTGGCCTCGGCGCCTGCGGCAGCCTGAGGTGCGGCATAAGCAATTTTCTCGAACATGAAAAACTCTCCTTTGGTTCGGACACCGCGCGCACGGCTGCGGCACGGTTTTTAGTTATCGGCTATCGGGGTCAAATTGTTTGGTAATTTTTTCTCTTAAGGCTGAAAAACGCCCTTCCCGGATGGACTGCCGGATCTCCTTCAACAGGTTTACAAAATAATGAATATTGTGCAGCGATACCAGCTGGGGCCCCAGCATTTCCTCGGCATTCAGCAAATGCCGCAGGTAGGCCCGTGAAAAATTGCGGCAAGCGTAACAATCACAGTCTTCCGCCAACGGCCGGTTGTCTTCGGCATACTTGCCGTTACGCACCACAATCAGACCCGCCGCGGTAAAGGCGCTGCCGTTACGGCCGTAGCGGGTGGGAGTCACGCAGTCAAACATGTCCGCACCGCCGGCCACGCCCTCGATAAAATCCAGCGGCGTTCCCACCCCCATCAGGTAGCGCGGTTTATCCGCAGGCAAAGCTGGAGTGATCTCATGGAAGATTCGCAGCGTGTCCGCCTTGTCTTCGCCCACACACAGCCCGCCCAGCGCATAGCCGTCAAAATCCAGCTCGACGGTTCGTTTGAGCGACTCCATCCTCAGGTCAGGGAAAATTCCGCCCTGCACAATGCCAAAAAGCGCCTGATCCGCACGGCGGTGATGCGCCTTCGCGCGTTCAGACCAGCGCAGCGTGATTTCCAGCGACTGGCGGATACGGTCTTTATCCTGAGTCGGCGGCGGGCAGTCATCAAAAATCATCGCGATATCGCTGCCGATGGCCGCCTGGATTTCAATCACCTTTTCAGGCGACAAAAAGATTTTATCGCCATCAAAATGGGATTGGAAATGCACGCCCTCTTCGGAAATTTCGCGCAGCCGCGCCAGTGAAAAAACCTGGTAGCCGCCGCTGTCCGTCAAAATGGGATGATTCCAGCCCATGAATTTGTGCAAGCCACCGGCCTTTTGAATTATATCGATTCCGGGTCTGATGTAAAGGTGGTAAGCATTCCCCAAAAGAATTTCCGCACCTGCGTCTTCCAGGTCGCGCGGCGCAATTCCTTTGACGCTGCCCTGGGTGCCGACCGGCATGAAGACAGGCGTTTCGAAGGATCCATGCGCAGTATGCACAACGCCTGTACGCGCAGACGTCGTGGCATCGCGCGAGGTTTCCTGAAAACCAAAGTTTTTTTTAGTCAAATCCGTTTTCATTTGCATTCGCTCATCACAAAATAAGCATTGCGTCACCGAAACTAAAAAACCGGTACTTTTCCTTGGTCGCCTCGCGGTAAAGATCGAACAATTTTTCCCGCCCCCCCTGCCCCAGAAAAGCCGCCACCAGCATAAGCAAGGTGGTTTTGGGTAAGTGGAAGTTCGTGATAAGACCCTGGACTATCTTAAAGGAATACGGCGGATAAATGAAAATATTCGTCATCCCGCTGCGCGGCTCGACTTGTCCGGGAGCCACAGCCGCCGTTTCGAGTACACGCACGCTGGTCGTGCCGCAGGCAATCACGCGCCGGCCTTCACGGCAGGCGGCATTGATTTTTTCAGCAGCGGCCGCGCTTAATTCAAAGGCTTCCGTATGCATGCGGTGTTCCGCCGGATTCTCGCATAGCACCGGTTGGAACGTGCCGTAGCCCACATGCAGCGTCACCCGCACAATCTCAATTCCAAGCACTTCCAGTGCTTCCAGGAGCGGTCGATCAAAGTGCAGGCCCGCGGTGGGCGCGGCAATAGCGCCCTCTCTGTCCGCAAAAACGGTTTGATAGCGCTCCATGTCGTCTGCTTGCGGCGGGCGGTCAATGTAGGGCGGCAAAGGCATGGAGCCGATTTTCTGGATTTCTTCCGAAAAATTCACCGCGCCGAAATCAAGCAGGCGTTCGCCGGAATCCTGCGCCGCATCGTCTGCGACCTGCGCCGTGAGCATGTATCCGTCTTTCTCAAAAAGAATCCGCGCGCCTTTTTTAATACGGCCCGACGGGCGAATCAGCGCTTTCCAGCAGGCGGCATTCACCGGTTTCAAAAGCAGCGCTTCAACCTTGCCGCCGCTCTCGCGCCGGCCCCAGAGCCGCGCGGGCAAAACGCGTGTGTCATTGAGCACCAGAACGTCACCCGCTTTAAAATACGGCGCGATTTTTGAAAAACGCGTGTGGGTCAAGCGCTGCAAGGTGCGGTCATACGCCAGAAGACGTGAAGCGGTTCTTTCGGCGGCAGGATGGA
>JAHFHB010000002.1:12232-23642 GCA_023247135.1 Candidatus Omnitrophota bacterium | reverse complement strand
AATTTTTACGATTGGCCAGTTCAATCTTGAATTGGCCGAAGAAGTTTTTGTTTTCCGCGCCGGCGCCGGGCAGGTTCGCCAACTGATGTCCTTCATCAATAAAAAGGACCACATTGGGACGGTTCAAGAACTTTTCGATCAACGAATTCAAATAGCTGATGGCCCCTGCGGTGCTCATCCCAATATTTTGCTTGGCATACTCCTCGGCAAAGGCCTTGTACTTGCTCGGAGTGAGTGAAAAAAAGAGGACATCCGTATTGGGCTTGGAACCTTCCTCGAGTAAAATCCTGGCAAAACCGTGTACCAAATGTGTTTTACCCACGCCGGCCTGGCCGTACATGCCCATCAGCCTTCTGGCTTTTTTATTCATGAAACGCCGCATGGCCAGCACACTGCTCTTGGGCGTTTCGTCGCGGCCTTTCGGCATGGGGTGATTGAGCGCCCGTGGATTCATGAAGTCCAGAAATTCCATCAGCAGTTCAAATTCGGTGGGCGTGAGCCGCGTCCCATCGTAATAGCGGTAGTCGCCTGAGCCTTTCTTTTTTTCTTCGCGGTAGACCGGCATCACCTCGTGGTAAATCTCAAGGTCTTCGGGTTTGCGCAAAAATCCCATCCAGGAAAAAAAGACCGAATCCAGCGTTTTCTGATCCTGCAGTTTGCGCATGAGGTCGGGGTCATCGACTTTCTGGCCGACTTTACGCTTGCGCCCGCGCAGACGGTCGTGGACAAATTGACGCACCGCATTGGCCTTGGGGCTCATGCCGGGGATGTCGCTGGTTTCCGGCGGCGCCTCCGTGCGCTCTTCCTCATCTCCGCCCAGGCGGTTGGCCCGCATTTCGGCCCTTGCCAGAGTCAAGGACTGTCGTGTCCGCTGCCCCGTCAGGGCAGCCGGCACTCTGGAGCGAAGTGAGGCCCCTACCTCCGTCATTCCCGCACTTTGCAGGAGCAAAGTACTGTCATGTACGCGGCCCTGTTGGGGCCGTGTCATTCCCGGCGAGCGAAGCGAGACCGGGAATCCTGGATCCCCGCTTTCGCGGGGATGACGAAATAGGAGTGAACGAGGCTGATGCGAGAGTTGATCATTGCGAGAATGCCTCAGCATTGCGTCGCGGGAATAACGCCCCCCTACCTCTGTCATTCCCGCGAAAGCGGGAATCCATCCCCCCAGCCCCCGCATTTCCGCGCGCGCAATTTGCTGGGCTTCCTTCGCACCGCCGGCCGACTTTTTCTCCTCTTTCCCGGCTCCGGTGCTTGCGGGCGCGTGATGCACAACCTCTTCAGCGTCATCTTCATCCTGATGAGCAGGATCTTTGTTGGCGTTCTTAAAACCTTGCTTGCGATTCTCACCCGCCTGATCGAGCCCGTGCGCCCCCGCCTGCAGGTCTTTAAACATTTGCCTGAAAGCCGCCAGAATCTTGGCGTATTTCCTCAGAGCTTCATTCTTCTTAAAATAAGCTTCAAGCTCCGTGTCCGACATTCCGGCCGTGTCCTCAATCAGCTTTTTCAATTCTTTCAGCGCACCCGGCGTTAAATCCTCAGACTCCTTTTCCATTCGGTCGACCAAAGACAGCATAAATTCTTTTTCCTGCCACTTGGCGGGATCTCCGCCCTTTTCGAGCCAATCCAGCCAGACTCTGCCAAAAATTTCTTCCAGCTCATGCTCATCGTTAATGGGAATTCCCTGGTCTTCAAGGATTTCGATTAAATCTTCGAAGGCGAGCTCCATCTGATACTGCAAATCTCCGATATCGTCTTTACGCGCCGGACCCTTTTTATTGCTCTCGTTCCTTCGTTTTACGCCGAATAGTTTTCGAAGCAGTGCCGGGGTCACGGTACCATCGCTGGCCTTGGCAGCAAACAGCTCGACCACGCGCATGGTGGAACAGATAAAAAGTGAAACCAATCCTTGAACATCCAGCCTGCGCAAATCGCTTTCCGGCTCAAAATAACCCGCTTCCTTGAATAAGCCGCGGTTGCTTGCGATGAAGGCCTGCATGTGGTCAAAAAAGCGCAGGCTCGCAAAGTCCTGCGATTTTTGCAGCATTCCGAAGAAAAGCGCGAGAGCTTCATCCATGAAGTAACCGCTGAACTGAACTTCTCCCTGAGGGGTCACCTGGACGGCATCCAGCCAGACCTCCGGATGATCCCCCACCACCGCCCGGGACGCATTGATGCGCTGGGCCACCAGTTCAAGAAGCGAGTCATTGAACAGCGCGGGTTTGTCTTTTTCGAACGGCGCAATCCGTACACGGTAAAAATTACGAGCCAGTTCTTCGCGATCCTCAGCCGGCTGCGCGTTAAACTGCGCGAGGAGAGTTTTAAATAATTCCGGTTTAAAGCGGCGCAGCGATTCGGTCACCACATGCCCGCGAAGTTCGTGATTGATCACCGCGGCCTGCACCTCTGCATCCAGCCCTTCTCGCACCACCACCTGCCCCCTTGGACTAACGGTTCCTTGCACAACCGCTCCGGCAGCGACCGGCAGTGCCGGTGAAGTCACAACCGGCTGCGCTTCGCGTAAAACGCTGGTCAGCGGATTCATGGCGTCATAGGGACGAATGGTCAACGTGCGATCTGCCAGTTCGATCGTGATTGATTCTTTGCGATCCTGCCGCAGAAGCCCTGCATTTTTTGCCTGCGCGATTTGCTGGAAAACCGGCGCAAGATCGTCAAGCGCCCGCGAGAACTCTTCAAGTCGCGAAGCCATCTCCGTAGCCACCTTCGCATCCGTCGGATCAAGCCCCACTGCGGACGAGTACCCGGAGCGTGTCACGTTTTCCAGTTCCGCTTCGTAAGCCTGAGCAAGTGCCGCCCTCATCGTTTCGTACGCAGCCATCGGCTCCAGACCGGATTCAATGATTTGCCGCGTGATGAGCGGAATGCCCACTTCCTGAACCAGCGCACGCGGGCTGCGTGAAAGCGCGGTGCGAATCGCCAGCGTTTGCGTCTGCCAGGCCATGGCCGCGTTGTAGCGAAGCTCATCGCCGCCGCCTGAGGTTTCAATCGCCGGACGCAGCGTGATGTAGGGCGTATTGCGGCTGCGCAGATGATGCGTCAGTCCCGCCGAATGAAATCCGCCGGTGAATAAAAACACAAAGCGGGCGTCATGGTGCGACTCCAGAAAGGCCTGCGTGTTTTGGTAGAGCGATTCATCGCGCCGCGAGGCTGTTTCGTAATATTCAAGGCTGGATTTGATCTGCCAGTTTTTCAGCACAGCACCGTAAGGCTTAGGGCTGATCTTGTTGTAGGCCGAAATCAGTGCCGCAGGATTCAGAGCATTAGTAAAAGATGTGATGGGTTCAATGTGCTGTAGGGGCGGGTTCATAACCCGCCCTTCCGTGTCATTCCCGCGAAAGCGGGAATCCATCCCCTTTGTTTTGGAAGATGGCTCCCCGCTAGAACCATGCGGGGATGACATGAGTGTGGTTGGCGAGGATGACATAGACAGTAGAGGTGCCGGTGACGCAACCAGTTCCCGCAAGCGTGCATACTCCTGCGGCGTCAATTTCAACTCAACCAGTTTTTCCAGAAGCAATGTTTCTTCATAAAGCCGGTCAAGCTCGGCTTGTTTGTCGCGATAGAAATTCTTCTTGAGATCCGCAAGCATGCCTTTCATTTCGGTCCACAAAAGATAGGGATCCATTTCTTCGGTGGTGCGCAGATACTTTTCCACGGCAGCCGTGGTTTTCTTTTGGTGCAGGGATTCGTACAGGTCGCTGACAAACGTTTGGACCGGTGAATCTATCGCGTCTGGGACCGTTGTGGTTTGCGGGAGGAGCGTGAGAGGCTGAGAGGGATGGAGAGAGGAAAGAAGGGATTGCGTGTCTGTCCCTTTTTTAGTGTCTGTCACCGATGCGACTGGTGTATTTTGTAGGGGCGGGTTCATAACCCGCCCACTCGCCTCTGCATGACGGGCCGGTTTAGAACCGGCCCCTACAGAACCAGTATCTCTTTTCCCGGTCGTCATACCAGTATCCTTTTCCTGTGTCATTCCTGCCCCTGCCCCCCGTGTCATTCCCGCAATGTTTTGGCGGGAATCCATCCCCTTTGTTTTGTTCGCCGTATTCTTCCCCCGCTTCTCAACCGTAGCGGCAACCTTGGCCTGATGATAATTCTCCAGCTCGGCACGCGCGTCTTCCCATAGCGCCCCCAACTGCATCAAACGGTACACATGGGGATAGCGGCTTTTGAGCTCAATCGCGTTCAGCGGACGAAGCGGATCGGCCAGTTCCAGATCCTTGCGAAAAATCCGGACGAACGCCTGAAGCGTTTTGGCCACCGCTCCAAGATCGGGTTCTTCCGAAGAGAGATTCTCTTCCGTCTCAAGCAGGCGTTTTAGTTCCTTTGAGGCCCCTTGCCACAAGACATCGCGGACGTGACCGCGAAAGGCGGAAATAAAAGCGAGATTCTGTTCTTTGAATTTCTGCGATTCGCGCCAAGCCGAAAGATTTTGCTCATACAATTTCGAATCTTCAATCCCCCACAGAACAATCTGCGGCGTTTCAAGCGCGGCCAGTTCAGGCCCGTTGATCATGCCTTTCGCCAAAAGCATTTCACGCGGGTCCGCATTGTTTTTCAGAAACGCTTCAAGCGGCGCGCGCGCCACATAACCGGATGCCCCTTCTACTAGGACATAGGTAAAAGGCGAAAGGTTAAAGGGGAAAGATGAATGCCTTTCCCCTTTCCCCTTTTCCCTCTCTTCTTCCACCAATTTCCTGATGATGGCCGCTGTCTTTTTTTGCGCGGAAATATTCGCGTGCGCGTCTTCGATCTGAATGACAAGCGGCTGATCGGACGCGCCGTCGAAGAAACCGGCCACCCGCCCGTCGCGTTCATCCAGGCGAATGCCGAATGGATTTTCGGCGAGAATGCGCGCGTCCATGCCGCCGTGCGCGAGGGATGAAAAAGCGAGCGCGGAAGGAACCGGAATAAAAAAGTCACTGCTCCCGAAAAGAAGCAGCAGCCAGAAAGCAGTTATCTTTTGCCATCTGGTGTATTGTGTTGTCATCAATTATTGCCTCGTAGACGCAGATGCATCCTCATGATCTTTTTCAGAATTTTTGAAACTGCCTTTTTTGAGCGTTAAGCAAACCCTGATACGAGGGCAAAGTGTTTCTTTGCGCTAATTAAAAGTTACCCGCCCTTCAGCTAAATTACAAGCGCTTAATAATTAATATTAAATTTAATATTAATTTAAATTCATATTACGAGCCCGATAACCCCCTTTTAATTATTTTTTAACTAGAAGCGGGTCTCGGAAGGGTGAAAGGCGCGGTCGAGGAACTTCAGAATGTCGGTTTTGGTAACGATGCCCAGCAGGCGCCGCTCGGCATCTACGATCGGAATACACCCCAGCTTGTCACGGCTCATCAGCTTTACAGCCGCCGCCAGGGGGTCTTCCGCGTGCAGAGTAACCACCGGATGAGTCATGACTTTGGCAAGCAGGATACGGTCAAGCGCCGCCGGATCGTAGACTTCTTCGCCGTCTTCCGTACGGCGCGGCGACACGATACGGAAGAGATCGCGCTGGCTGATCAGCCCCGCCACCCGGCGTTCTTCATCCAGCACCGGCAGATGCCGAATTTTTTTGTTGCGGAGCTTCTCCTCAACCTTGCTGAAAGCTTCATGAATACCGATGGAAGCAACCGGCCGGTTCATGACCTCGCGAAGCAAAATGGATTTCATGGGGCCGGCTTTAAATGCAGATGTCCTGTGTAGTGAAGAATCATGATGACGATCCAGGTGACCAGCGGCAGGAAAAGCACTGCCAGCACCAGCCTCTGCCGGAGCAGGTTTCTAGCCATTTTCTTTAGGGCGGACGTCGGGCAGCAACGGCGGTTTCGCCGGACTCGCAGACTCCCGGAAAGGATGATCTTTAATCGTCGTGATGATTTTATATTGATTGCGTTTGCCCAGAAAACGGCGGTAAAGCCGGATACGCCGCCCGTCTACGGACCACAAATCGCGGTACCCCCAGAAATCAGACTTGTGGTGGAATTCCAGGGACCGGCGCACATCGATCTTGCGGATTAAAATCGAGTCGCGTTTAAAAAGAAGCGCCGGTCCAACGACCGCGCCATCGCGAATCTCCACGTAAAGCAACGGCCGGACGATGACATAAAAAATCCCGATGAGAAAACAGTTCCAGCCCGCAGCCAGGCTGAAAAGCAGGCGTTCTTCCACGATCTGCGTGGCCAAAATGGCAAAAAGCAGACTGTCAGAAATCAAAAGAAGGTCGATTAAAACGCGCGTTCTGGGCCTGAATAATTGCTGCGTGTCTGCCACGTAAGAAGCTCCGGTTGAAAACTGCCAGTATTATCAGCCCGGACCCGTCCGACTTCAAGAAGTTTCCTGCGGCAGAGCAGGCAAAGCCGGTTCAGTGCCCGAGCGTCACCAGACGCACCAGCCCTTGAAAAAAACCGAACGGCAAAAGCCGGCGGCCCAGCAGAATCGGGGTCGCGGCCCAGCCTGCCGGGTAGCGGAGCCTCGATTTTCCATCTGTCGCAGCGCGGTAAATCACGCGAGCTACCGCTTCCGGCTTCGACGCGAAGATAGCAACAAACTTGTCCATGTGCCTTGAAGCCCGTTCGGAAAAAGAGGCATACGCCGCATCGCGGGGATTCGCCACCGGCTCGGCCGAACGCTGATAAAAATCCGTTTTGATCGGCCCCGGTTCCACGACCTTGACCGTCACGCCCAGAGGATCGAGTTCGTAACGCAGAGCTTCGCTAAAACCCTCCACCGCCCATTTGCTTGCGTGATACAGGCTGTAAAGCGGAAACGTCACCCGCCCCCCGATCGAGGCCACGTTGATAATCACGCCGCCGCTTTCCCGCATCACGGGCAGGACCGCTCGCGCCGTTTCCATGAGCCCGAAAACGTTGGTCTCAAACTGCCGGCGGATTTGATCCGGCGTTGTGTTTTCAAAAGGCCCCACCAGGCCATACCCGGCATTATTCACCAACACGTCAAGGCCGCCAAAACGCTTTTGAACTTCTCTAACCGCAGCGCGGATCGATTCAGCGTGGGTCACATCCAGGCGCACGCAATGCACGCCCGCGAGTTTTCCAAGAGCCGTTTCTTTTTCTGGAGAGCGCATGCTCGCCGCCACCTGCCAGCCTTTGGCTGAAAAATATTCCGCGGCGGCCCTGCCGATGCCGCTGGAAGAACCCGTGATCAGGACTGTTTTAATTTTCGCCATGGCTTTCTCCCTTGAACTTTTCAAGCCCTTTCAGAAGCAGTTCCAGCCCCGCGCGCTCCCGCGCGGAAATCAGCAGCCCCTCCGGCCAGCGCGACTGAATGCTTGCCGCCATTTCCGGGTTGAGCTGATCCGCCTTGTTCAGCACCAAAAGCTGTGGTTTCTCTCCAGCCCCCAGTTCTTTCAAGACTTCCTCGACGCTTTGCTTATGCTCCCAGGCATCCGGATCGGCGACATCCAGCACATGAATTAAAAAATCCGCCTCGGAAACTTCTTCCAGCGTGGCATGAAACGCTTCCACCAGCGCATGCGGCAGATCGCGCAAGAAACCCACCGTATCGATCAGAAGAAGGCTCGCGCCGCTGCCCAAACGGCACAGGCTGGATTTAGGATCGAGCGTCGCGAACATTTTATCTTCGATGTAAGCATCCGCGCCCGTCAGCGCGTGCAGCAGCGTTGATTTACCGGCATTGGTGTACCCGACAATCGCCCCCGCCGTCAGATTTTTTCTTTTACGGCCGGCGCGAATGAGGCCGCGGTGCTGGCGCACGTGTTCCAGTTCTTCTTTCACGCGCTTGATCCTCAGCCTGACTTTGCGGCGGTCGGTTTCAAGTTCCGTTTCACCCGGGCCGCTGCTGCCCACGCCGCCGCCCAAACGGGAGAGCACGACGCCAAGTCCGCCGAGGCGCGGCAGCATGTAGTTCAGCCGCGCCAGTTCAACCTGCAGTTTGCCCTCTGCCGACTTGGCCCTGCGCCCGAAAATATCCAGAATCAGGCCGGTGCGGTCCACCACCGGAATCCCCGCAAACTTTTCAATGTTGCGGATTTGCCCGGGCGAAAGATTCGTGTTAAAAATCAAGACGTTCGCCCCAACTTCTTTCGCCTCGCGGCGGACTTCTTCGAGCTTGCCTTCGCGGATGTAGTGGCTGGGGCTGGGCCGGTCAATCGATTGAGTCTCAAACCCGAGCACGCGTACCAGCGCGGATTCGGCAAGTTCTTTCATTTCCTCGTAGCTTTCACGCAGAAATTCCCGCGGTTGGGTGTGCGGGCGCAGAATCACCAGGAAGGCTTTATCGCGGGGCTTGTTCATTCACCCTGAACGGACTCTGCGATCAGAGCCAGGGCTTTCTTGACTTGCGCTTCAAGACGTTCGGATTCCTTGAGCTGTAAATCCACCGCGCCGTCGCGAAAATGATTGGCGCCGACGTTGATAATCACAAGATCATCGCGGCTTACGATTTCTTGCAGAAGCCGCAGTTCTTCGTCATCGAGATTGCTGGCCGTGGCCAGGCAGATCAGACCGGCATCGACCATAATGTGCCCGACCTCGCCCAGGCGGCGCACGTGTTCGCGCCGCGATTTCTTGTGGCGATCCATGTCGGCATCCACACCCCTGAGAAGATTGCCGATGCCGAGAAAGTAAGTCTTACAGCCCTTTTCAAACAACTGCTTTTCAACTTCTTTGGCGATGGCTTTTTTATCAACGCCCACCGGGCCCGTCAAAAGAATCAGTTTGGCGCGATGCCCGTATTTTTGCGTCCGTGTCGCCGGTTCCACAATGCTGAAATCCCATTTTTCCTCGCGCGCGCTGACCTGCTCGCGAACCTCACCCTGTTTGTCATCGACGGTCTCGGTGATAATTCCGCCGCCGGCAATGTCGTAGTCATCCACAATCACGAAGCGGCCTGTCGCCTCGATATCCGCAGTCAAATCAAAAGCCACCGGCCAGGCTGATTCCAGAATACACTCGGCCACGTCGTGCCGTTCAATCTGATTTTTATCCGCTTTTTTTAGATCCGAAGCGTCAATAACTTTGGTCAGCTTTTTAAGGCTGACCGGCACGCGCAACGTTCCAAGCTTGAGGCGGTATTCCTTGTCAAAGACCATGGGCTTTTTGCCCATCCAGAAAATTTTTACCTTGAGGAGCGAGCTCACCTGGGGCAAAGGATCGCCGACCTTGCACATGATCTCGCCGCGATTAATGTAAATCTGTTCCTTGAGCGTAAAACCCGAGGAATAGCCGCTGGCAGCGCTTGTCTTGGGCGAGGCGTTGAATACTTCGATGGATTTAATTTCGGAACGCTTGCGCGACGGCAAAAATACCACGCTGTCCCCGACCGCGATACTGCCGGATTCCACACGCCCGGCCACAATGCGGCGGTCGTCATTTTGTTCGGTGAATTTATAAATCGCCTGCACCGGCATGCGAAACGGTTTTTTCTCATCCGCCTCGCCTTTTTGAAAGAGATCGAGCACCTCCAGAATGCTGGGCCCCTTGTGCCAGGGCATGCTCGGAGCCGGCCCCGTCATATTCTCGCCTTTGAAAGCCGCGACCGGCAGAAAAAATTTCGGCTGAAGCCCGATTTGTTCGAGAAAACGGCTGTATTCCGCCACGATTTTGCGGAATTCCTGCTCGCTGTAATTGACCAGGTCCATTTTATTGACGCATACCGCCACCTGGCGGATGCCCAGCATGGAAAGCAGGTAGCCATGGCGGCGGGAATTTTCCTGAACACCCTCGCGCGCATCAATGACCAAAAGTGCCGCCTCGGCGCGCGCCGCCCCGCTGACCATATTTTTTAAAAACTCGATGTGCCCCGGCGCATCGATGATGATGTACTCGCGTTTTTTGCTTTTAAAAAAACAGCGTGCCGTGTCAATCGTAATGCCTTGGGCCCGTTCGTCTTTGAGCGCGTCCAGCAGAAACGCAAATTCAAACGGTTTGGCGTTGCGCTCGCAATCGGCGCGCACCTGTTCCAGTTTGCCTTTGGGCAGGGAGTCCGTATCCGCCAGGAGGCGGCCGATCACCGTGCTTTTGCCGTGGTCCACATGGCCCACGATCACGATGTTCATTTTTTCCTGCTGACCCTGGTTTTCCTTTTGGGGCTTCATCACATGTAACCATCCTTACGCAAAGTCTCGAGACCGCCGCCGTCCTCAGCGTCCTGCGCGCGGCCCGAACGCTCGGCGATATTGGCAAACTTGCCGGTCTTGAGCTCCTCAATGATCTCTTTGACATTTTTCGCCGTGGATTGCACGGGAAACGTGCACGGGAAGCAGCCCAGCGAACGGTAGCGCTCACCTTTGCCGCGGTCAAAATAAAGCGACGTCACCGGAATTTTTTCCTACTCGATGTATTCCCAGATGTCGAGCTCCGTCCAGTCCAGCAACGGGTGCACGCGGATATGCGTACCCGGGGCATATTCGGTTTTGAATTGATTCCAGAGTTCCGGCGGCTGATCGCCCACGTCCCAGTCGTTGCGCTTGTCGCGCGGCGAGAAATAGCGCTCCTTCGAACGACTGCCCTCTTCATCCGAGCGCACGCCGACAATCACGCCGGTGTACGGTTCTTTATTCGCGTCGGGCTCGTACTTGCGGGTCTGGTGATTGAGCCGCTGGCGCGTCCAGGCGCCCGAAAGCGTGTTGCGCAGAGCTTCGGTCTTGAGTGTTTTACAGCAGTTGATCCGGTCCAGATTGCCGTCGGGGTAAGTTCGCTTTTCTTCGAGCGCCTGCTTATTCTGCCCCACCACCATGTTGAGGCCGAACTCCAGCGCCAGTTTGTCGCGATACTCGATCATCTCGGGAATTTTGTAGCTGGTGTCGATGTGGACGAGCGGGAAAGGCACGTGGCCGAAAAAAGCCTTGCGCGACAGCCAGAGAAGGACGGTGCTGTCTTTGCCGATCGACCAAAGCATAGCCAGATTCTTGAACTGGCTGTAGGCCTCGCGCAAAATGTAAACAGACTGGCTTTCGAGTTTTTCTAATTGTGTCATAAACAATATTGAGAACTATTCCCCGGCGCTCAGGTTCTCGACGTTCAGCAGGCGGGCCAGTTCTTTCTCCGGAATCAGCTTCTTTTCAAGGACAATCTGGCGGATCGTTTTGCCTGCTTTGTAGGCTTCTTTGGCCAGTTCGGCAGACTTGTCATAACCGAGCCTCGGCACGAGCGCCGTACACAACATCAGGCTTTTTTCAATTTGTGATTCGCAGACACGCCGGTCCGCTTCAATGCCCGCCACGCAGCGATCCGTGAAAACATTGACCGCGTTGGCCAAAAGCCGCACCGATTCGAGCAGGTTGTAGGCAATGAGCGGCATCATCACGTTTAGTTCGAAGTTCCCGTACTGGCCCGCAATCGTAATCGCCGTATCGTTGCCAATCACCTCGGCCGCCGCCTGTAAAAGCGCTTCAGACATGACCGGGTTGATTTTT
>JAHFHB010000002.1:0-12222 GCA_023247135.1 Candidatus Omnitrophota bacterium | reverse complement strand
ATGATCGACGAACCCGGCTGAACCGCGGGCAATTTGATTTCCGCAAATCCTGCGCGCGGACCCGACCCCAGCCAGCGCAGGTCATTGGCAATTTTCATCAGCGCCACGGCCACGGCTTTCAGTTGGCCGCTGGCTTCCACGCAGGCGTCTTTAGCACTTTGCGCTTCAAAATGATTTTTCGCCTCAAAAAACTTTTCGCCGCACGCGCGATTGAGATCGGCAATGGCTTCACGCGCAAAGCGCGGGTGCGTATTGATCCCCGTCCCCACGGCCGTACCGCCCAGCGGCAGTTCCCGCAGACTGGCAATCGCCTTCTCAAGGCGCTGAATCGATTTATGCGCCTGTTCGGCATAGCCGCCGAATTCAAGACCCAGCGTGACGGGTGTGGCATCCTGCAAATGAGTTCGCCCGATTTTATGGATGCGTGCAAACCGCCGGGCTTTTTGAGCGAGCGTCTTTTCAAGTTTATGCAAGGCAGGGATCAGAGCGCCGCGCATTTCAAGTACGGCCGCGACATGGATGGCCGTCGGGATCACATCGTTGCTGGACTGTCCTTTGTTGACGTGATCATTGGGATGCACACGGCCCGGCGCATTTCCGGCCACTCCGAGCTTGCGGTTGGCCAGGGTTGCGATCACTTCATTGGCATTCATGTTGGTGGACGTGCCGGAGCCTGTCTGGAAAATATCCAGTACGAAATGTCCGTCAAAATGCCCGTCGCGGACCCGACCGGCGGCGCTGACGATCGCCGCGGCACGCCGCCCGTCCAGCCGTTTCAATTTCAAATTGGCTTTAGCCGCCGAGAGTTTGATTTGACCCAGCGCATGAATAAAAGCTCTGGAAAAAGTCCGTCCGCTGATGGGGAAATTTAAAACCGCGCGCTGCGTGGAGGCGCCATAAAGCATGCCGGCGGGAATCTGCATCTCCCCCATCGAATCGCGTTCCGTGCGGAATTTTTTAGCTGGCTTGCTGGATTTCATTGAAGACCTTTCGGTTAAACTATGAGAAGGTGCCAGGCACCCTCACTTATTCCCCGGTGAGGGTGCCTGGCACCTTCTCCGCGAGAGTTACCATCCTAATCATCTGGGAGCAGACATCAAGAAGAAAATCAGCGGGGGCGCTGGGCCGCCGACGAAAAAGCGGTGCGGCCGGCATCTTCAGCTTGGGCGGATTTGAGGCCGGGTTCGAGCTGAATCTGGCTGGAAAGACTGTGCAGCAGGAAAGACTCCTCAAGGGCGCGGAGTTCGTTCTGCAAAATACCCTCGAGTGGGACATGCCGTCCATCGGCCAGCACCGCCTGGTAAAATTGGCCGGTGGCAAGCGAACGGTCCGCCACGCGCGTCACAAAGTCCGACGCCGTGCGGATGGGATTACGGGCATACTGGCGATGCCCCATTTTCCAGCGCAGCCAGCGCATGCAGTCTTCCCCTTTGTAATCGGAGCCGTTACGGACAAACCGGTAAGGCGAGGTGCGGATACTCTCCAGCAAAAACCGGATTTTTTCAGGTTCAGGCAGCTGCGGGCGGGCTGAGAGAAAACGCTCGAGACGCGCGGTGTGCGCTGCGGCGGCATCAAGAAATAAAACTTCCTGCGGTGTTATCTGCGCGTCCTGCAAAATCCGCACTGCAGAACTCGACACCGTTTTACAGCCGGGCAAAACCACGGCTGCCGCTGCCATTAAAACCAGCCACCGCCTCATGAGAGGATCCTTCCAGGTCAAACAGGGGTTGCGCTAAAATCGCTCCGCCGCCTGTTTGAATTATACACGGGGTTTTACGGAAATGCGATAGCTCTATCCCTTGAAATACAAAAAACCGGCCCAACTGCGGCCCGGAAAGCGCTTTTTCAGGCGCAGACCCGCCGGATGAAAGCGTTTCAGGAAATCAGGAGCGTTGCGCCGGCTGATGCCTGAAACGGCCAGATACCCTCCGAAAGCCGTCAGCGCGGCGATTTTCTCCTGATGGGCAATCAAATCCGCCGAAATAAAGTTGGCAGCGACAAGGTTGAATTTTTTCCGCACCGGCAGGCGCGAAATATCCGCACAGAGGATTTTTCCGTGACGAATTCCGTTGAGTCTCAAATTTCGCCGGGCGGCACGCACCGATACAGGGTCCAGGTCAACGCCCCACACTTCCCGTGCGCCTTGCAAGGCGGCCGCCACAGCCAGAATCCCGCTGCCGGTGCCCACGTCCAAAAAGCTGCGGGCACGGCCTTTAAACAAATCCAGCATGCGCATCATCAGCCGGGTCGTCTCATGAGCGCCTGAGCCAAAAGCTCCCGCGGGATCCAGCCGCAAAATACGGCAGCGTTTTGCGGCAGACGGAATCTTCTTTTGCCAGTCCGGAAGAATCATGAAATCTCGGCCAAAACGCATGGGCCGGAAATAATGCAGCCAGCGGTCGCGCCAGTCGCCCGCGTCCAGACGCCGCACTGCGGCCGTCACACCGCGGATCGGGTTTTGCGCAAAAAGTTTGACCAGCTTGCGAGTCTGGGCAGGCCGGCGCGTGTAGCAAGACCAGCGCGAACGGGTCTTGAATTCCGTGGTCACGATCCCCCCTTGTGCGCCGGGGCGGGCCGCCGCTAAAAATTGCAAAATACTTTTTTCTAATCCGGCGCTCTTGCGCGCGGTCAGTGAAAATTCAAGGGTGGTGTCTTTGGGGAGGGGCAAGACTTATTGGGGTTTTTGGAAACGCACGCGGCCGGTAAAAAACGGTCCCAGCGATTGAATGTACCTGGCTGTCTGCTCGGTCTTGCGCATGTCCTGAATAATCCGCGAGAGCGGGAAAAGTTCCGGACCCACCAGGCCGATCACAAATTCATTGTCGCGTTTGTCCAGCCCGTGACAGGCCAGGCGCACGTCCTGCGCAAACCCATGCTCGCCGTAGGAACGGCCGATCGCGCCGTGCTCGGCCAGAATGCGCCCCTGATCCTGGGGGCTAAGCAGTTCAAACTCCGGCTTGCGCCGCAAGGGGTACCAAATCGCCCAGGCATTAGCGGGATTAAAAACATTGCGGCGCGGTTTCTTCAAGAGCCAATCTTCAAGGTCCGGCTCGCGCCCCAGACCGTAAGTCCGGCCCATCATCGTAAGTTCCTGTTTTTGCTGAACAGAAGCAAACGGTTCCGCCAAAAGAAACGGCCGCACCGCGGTCACAAACAGCGCCGGATCTTCGGCCATGAGAAGCAGACCTGCTCCCTGGGGGTCATTGAGATCGTCATAAAGCACAGCTTCCAGGGGGCACTGAGCCACGGCCTTCGCCAGCGCATCCTGCGACTTGACGCCGCCAAAGGCCAGAAACTGCATAAAAAGACGCCGGTCGCTTTTTTGCAAAACACCCTCTTTGGGCGCGCCGGTTTCACGAATATCCAACTCTTTAACAGCCTGCCTTAAACCTTCCATCGGAACGCTCCTTGCACAAATCCATATGAAGAAATTGAGGGCTCATAATACTGCGGAATAACTTCCGAGGCAAGCCAAACGCAGGAATGACGCAACATGAGATTCCTTCACTTGATGCCATAGACATTGATGGCGTGGGTAGGGTACAGGCATGCCTGTACCCTACGATCTTGTGAGGCGCTCTCGCTTAGCCTTTGAGTTTTTCGGCGAGCATGTCCAGGATGGAAAGCACAAACTTGGGATTTTCGACAGGCATTTCAGCGCGCATGAACCCAAAGCCGCTCGCCTCTGCCTTCTTGCGGATGTCAATATCCAGATCGTAGCGCGTCTCGAGACACTCCGCGACCAGCCCGATGGGTACCACCAGCACATGGCGCTCTTTTTCCTTGTTCAGCAGCGGAATCACCGATGAAATATCCGGTTCCGTACAGGTTTCTTTGCCGGCATCCAGGCGCGACTGATAGGCCAGCGTCCACTTGGGGTGATTCAAATCTTTGGCCACCTGCTGCGTCGTAGATGTCACTTCCTTCTCATAATCGCAAAGCTGGGCGATCGAGCGCGGAATGGCGCGGCCTGTGAACACGATGTGCACGAATTCGCGTTGATCCATCGACAGTTTACGCATGGCCGCGCGCGCCTGATCGGCCCAGGCCTGGATGAAAAGCGAGTGGTTGTGTCTGACCTTGAGGTATTCATACTGCACGGACTGAACCCCCGCGGCTGTGCGCGCCGCGTCCACCGCCTGCGTGTAGCGTTCATACGTAAGTTCGGATTTATGCGGCGATAAAATCACGGCCAAGCCGCGGATTCCCTTGCGCTTTTTGACCAGGTTGAGTGCGTTGGCAATCGACGGCTGTCCGTGGCGCATTCCGTAAAATACAGGCACTTGATACCCGAGAGCTGAAAGCATTTTCTCAAGCTTCTCCGCCAGTTTTTCAATCGCTTTTGCCTGCGGAAGAGAGCCTCCGGCCTTGACGATGTGGTCCATCTGCTCCGCCAAACAGTCCGGCGCGAGTTCCTTGGCCTGAATCAGCGATTCGAGGTAGGGCTTCACTTCCTGGGGTGTCGCGGGACTGCCGTAAGCCAGTAACAAGACATGATCGTAAAGCATAAGACCTCCGATAAAAAATTAAGTTCGGGACTTCAGCCAACGCAGGAGATTATCGGCACAATCTTCCGATTCGTGAACGCAGTCGGGAATACCGACGCCGCGCAAGTAGTTACCCGTCAAAAAAATCCCCTGCAGGCACGCGCTTCTTTTACGGATGCGGTCCACGCGTTCTGTATGCCCCACGGCGTACTGCGGCATGGCCTCCGGATAACGCTTCACACTGGTAAAAACGGGCCGGGCCTTGATTGTGCAAATTCTCTCGAGTTCATGCTTCACGGTTTCAACGAGCGCCTCGTCAGAAAGCTCCAGCACTTTGCCGCGGCCAAAGCCGCCGGCAAAAGCGCGGATCAAAACGCAGTCTTCCGGAGCACGGCCCGCGAATTTCTGATGCGTCAGTGTCGCCCCGACGAGATTCCCGCCTTCCGCGAGCGGAACGACAAACCCGGCGCCGGATTGAAGCCCGGGAACATCCGCTTTACGATAAGCAAAATGAATCGTCGCTACCGACTCCGATTCGATCCCACCCACCTCCCTGCCCAGCACTGCATCCGCTTTCTGCAAAAGCCGTGCCGCCTGCCGCGCCGGGAGCGCCAGCAAAACGGCATCCGCTTCCGCATCCGGAAAGCCGTCACATCGGATTTTCCAGCCGCCTGCGTGCGGCACAATTTCCGAAGCACGGCGGCCGGTCAAAATCCGCACCCGGCCTGAAATTTTGCTTTGCAGCGCGTCGATCAAGGTGCGCATGCCCTTCCGGTAAGTCGTGAAAAGCTGGTAACGCGGACCGCTGGCGGCTGCGACAGTTTTGTTTTTTGCAAGCGCGCGAATCACGCTGCGGTGCTCACGCTCCATTTCAAGGAATTTCGGAAAAGTCGCCTGCAGGCTCAGTTTGTCGGGGTCAGCCGTGTAAATGCCGCCGATCATCGGCTGGCCGATGCGTTTGAGGGCTTCTGAGCCAAAACGCCGCCGGATAAAATGGCCTACGCTCTCATCGCCGTCCTGGCGGCGCACCGGTACCCACGGTTCCAGCAGCATGCGGGCCTTGCCGAGCGGCCCGATAAATGGCAAGGCCCAAAGCAGCGCCGGCTGGCCGGAGGCGATCAGATAAAACCCGCGTGGAATCGGCCGCAGTTTCCCGCGGTAAAGCACGCAGCTTTGGGCATGACCCTCCGTGACTGGCAGCAGCTCCGGCTCGAGATTCAGCCGGCGCGAGAGATTCAGAGCCTCTGGCCGTTCCGTAATAAACATGTCCGGCCCAGATTCCATTTGAAATCCGTCGCGGGTCACGGTTTCGATCACACCGCCGAGGCGCGTGGCCGCATCCAAAAGCGTGATTTCCAGCGGAATTTTTTCCTGATCCGAAAGTTCGAGCAGGCGGTGCGCCGCGGCCAAACCTGAGATGCCGCCGCCGAGAATGACTACTTTTTTTGTCATGAATCCACGTCTTAATCCAAAATAAATGGGCCGGTTTAGAACCGGCCCCTACAAACCCCAAAAATCACTTTGTCTCCTGTAGGGGCGGGTTCTAAACCCGCCTCAGCCGTGTCGGCCGCTGTATTCATGGACGGCGTCCACCAAAGCCTGGACATTTTCAACCGGGGTTTCAGGCAGGATGCCGTGGCCGACATTAAAAATATGCCCAGGTCGTCCGGCGGCTTCTTTCAAAATGCGCCGCACAGCCTGAAGCACGCCTTCGCGCGGCCCGCACAGCACCGAGGGATCCAGATTCCCCTGCACAGCACGGTCGTAGCCGATCTCCTGCCAGGCGCGCCCGAGATCCACGCGGAAATCCAGTCCGAGTACGTCGCCGCCCGCTTCGCGCATCTCGCGCAAGTACCCTGCCGTGCCAGTGCCAAAGTGAATAACAGGGACCCCCGGCTTCAAGGCGCTGAGCACTGAGCGCGTATGCGGCAGAACAAATTGGCGGTATTCCTCAGGCCCAAGACAGCCCACCCACGAATCGAAAAGCTGCACGGCATCCGCACCGGCTTCAATCTGCCCGTTTAAAAATTTGACCAGGCCGCGTGAGATTTTTTCCATGAGCGCATGCCAGGCACCGGGATCGGAAACCATCAAACGTTTTGTTTTCAAAAAAACTTTCGAACTGCCGCCTTCAAGCACGTAGGACGCCAGCGTAAACGGCGCGCCGGCAAATCCAAGCAGCGGAACATCTGCTTTGAGCACCGAACGCGTCAACCGGATCGCATCGTAGACATAGCCCAGCGACTCCGCCGGCTCGATTTCCCGCAGGCGCTCAATGTCCGCCAGCGACCGGACCTCCCCGGAAATCAACGGGCCGTCGCCCCGGCTGTATTCCAGCCCCAGGCCGAGCGGCTCAAGAATCAGCAGAATATCCGAGAAAATAATGGCGGCGTCCGCTTTGATTTTTTCACAGGCCGTCACGGTCACTTCACAAGCAAGTTCTTTATTCCGGCAGAGCTCCAAAAAGGAAACCCGGTCGCGTATGCGCCGGTACTCTTTCATGTAGCGCCCCGCCTGGCGCATCAGCCAGACCGGCGTGTACGGAACCGTTTCCCGGCGGCAGGCTTTCATGAAAACAGATTGGCGGCGCAAAGCAGCCTCGTCAGGCTGAACAGTCCGCGGCTCGCGAAAAACAAACGGCTGGCTCTCATTTTTCTTTTCTTCCAAAAGCGTCTCGGCCTGGGCCGCCGTTTCCGCAATCAACGGAACCATTTTGGGATGGCCGGGTTCAAAATCCGCCTTGAGCCCGTTCTCGGCCAGCGCCTCGCTGGCTGTGGGCCCCACTGACGCAATCACCACCCGGCGCATGGCCTCGCGAAAAGCCTCTTCCAGTCCATTCTCCGCCGCTAATTTTAATAGGTGGCGGATCTGAACCGCATTCGTGAACAGCGCAAAATCTACATGGCCTGCGATAATTTCGTGAATGGCATGAATCATGGGCCCGGTGTCTTCCGGAAGCGCCCAGCGGTACACAGGGACTTGCATGACGGAAGCGCCCCGTTTTTTTAAGGCTTCCACCAGCCGGAGGTTCGAAACGCCGTATTCCTGAATCGCCACCGTTTTGCCGCGGATGTCGACGCCTTTATCACTGAGTTCCAGCGCCTCCAGTAATTCTTCCCAGGTATTGGGCTCCGGAACTTTGATCGTGACGGGAATACCCCACTCCGCTAACACACGCACGGGTTTTGGGCCGCGCGCAGTGACCGTCGTGCGGCTGAGCGCTTGAATGATTTCTTCGCGCGGGTGCTGAACGTGCAGTGCCTCGAAGAGATAGCGTGCGCCGACACCGGTCATAAAAATAACAATATCGATATCGCCGGCAAAAAGACGGGAGGAAAAGCGTGCGATTTCCGGATTTTGTTCGAGGGGAATTTCCTGGAGAGTGGGCGCCACCAGCGGCGTGCCGCCTTGTTTGAGAATGCCCTGCGTCATGGCTTCCGCCATACGGCTCTCAAAAGCGGCTACTTTGCGGCCGCCAAACCCTGTTTTCTTCTGCTCCACAAGCGGCATACATCAGCCTCCCGGGGGGTTAATCTCGGGGAGTAGCATAGCAGAAAACAGGGCCTTCGGGCAAAAAGAAGGTGCCAGGTACCCTCACCAAATTCTCCGCATGAGGGTACCTGGCACCTTCTTTCGAAGAAAATTCGTAGGGAACAGGCATGCCTGTTCCCTACCGCTTTCCCTCGGACGGAATGACGCCCAACAAACGATAACTGCCCTTATGGGCTCCGTCACATTTGAGGTAAAGCTTGAGCTTGCGCGGCTCCGGAGCGTCCCAGGAGGAGATCCCAAACGTACCGCTGGGGTCTTCGACGGCCACTGAAAACCACTCTTTACGGATAAGCTCATGGGGGTCGTCAAAATCAAGCGTCAGCAGTTTCAGGTATTTCTTTTTGTGCATCGCATGGTGGGCTTGCTCGACACGGGAGGGCCCGCCGGCCGGCACCATCGGCCAATCTCCTTTTAAAACCCGCAGGATTTTAAAACTCACAATCGCTTCAGCCACCGCCGCCCGTGCAGGCTCTGCCTCGATGGCATCCGCGGAACCGCCCTCTCTGACCGCATGCACCCGCAGCGGCTGAACTTCAAACACCGCGTCTGCAGATTTAAACAGCGCACGGCTTGAACCGGGTGCCGCCGTTGCGCAGGAGGAGACGCACAGCATCAGCAGAAGAAGGTGCCACAGAAGAAGGTGCCAGGTACCCTCACGCGGAGAATTTAGTGAGGGTACCTGGCACCTTCTTGAGTCAATCATCTTGTATCACTCACTGGTTTTAAGGGTGATATGAAAACAGGAACCCTTGCCAAGTTCACTTCGGCAGCCCACCTCGCCGCCGTGCGCTTCCACGAGATGCTTTACAATCGCCAGGCCCAGCCCAGTCCCTCCGCTCTCGCGCGCACGCGCCCGATCCGACCGATAAAAGCGCTCAAATACACGCGGTAGATCCGCCGGTGAAATACCCGGCCCGCTGTCTTCAATGCTCACACGGACAAATCCGCCGGTCTTTTCCGCGTGCAAAATAATCGTTCCGCCGGGCCGGTTAAACTTGATGGCGTTGTCCAGCAAATTTAAAAAAATCTGGGCGAGCTTGTCGCGATCAGCCAGTACCGCCGGAATCTCTGCGCTTATTTTATTTTCAATCGTGACTTTTTTCTGTTCAAGTGCCGGACGAAGTTTCTCAACGGCTTTTTGAGATTCACGTTGTAAATTCAAGGGGGTTTGATTCAGCAAAGCCTGTCCGGACTCTATTTTTGAAAGCTCCAAGATATCCTGGATCAAGCGGCTCAGACGCGCCGTGTCTTCCCCCATCAGGCGCAAAAAATGCTCGCTCTGCGCGCGGTCATTGAGAGCGCCGCCAAGCAGCGTTTCGATAAATCCGTGGATCGAGGTCAGCGGGGTTTTAAGTTCGTGCGAAACATTCGCCACAAAATCCCGCCGCAGGTTTTCAAGTTTGCGAATCTGCGTCATATCCGTCAGCACAAGCACGCCGGCAACCACACTGGCCGGATCCTGAATGCCGGCAGCGCTGACGTTGAGCGTGCGCACAGGCGGCCCCGCCCACTGCAACTCCCGCGTCGAGGCCTGCCGGTCGCGCACGGCCTCAAGCAGCATCGCGTGAATCTTGTAATCAAACAGCACTTCAAGCAGATTGCGGCCGATGATTTCCTGCCGGCGCAGATTCAAAATGCGCTCCAACGACGCGTTGGCCGCCACCACCTTCAATTCGGCGTCCACGGCCAGGATACCCTCGCCGATGTTTTCAAGAATGGCCGTCAGCTTTTGTTTTTCACCCTCGGCTTCCAGAATTCTCTGCCGCAGAGACGACGCCAGATGATTCAAACTCTCTCCCAGCGTTCGGAGTTCGTCTTCGGTTTCAATCAGTGCCTTACGGCGCAGATCGCCGCCGGCCACCTGCCGGGCCGTGAGCGCAAGCCGGCGCAATTTGGCCGTCAGCGACTTCCCAAGCCCGAACCCGGCCAGGGCAACCAGCATCGCGGCAAGGGCGAAACCCGTCAGCAGCGGGTCCCGAATGGCGGCCATGCGGCTATGCAGCGTCTCCAGCGGAAGCGCTAAACGCACAACACCGGAGATCTGGCCATTAGCAGCAACCGGCTCCGCGGAATAAAGCGTGCCTTCCAGAATGGAAAAACCCTGAGGCGTGGAAAGCGCAGCCCGGCCCTTTAAGGCGCTCGCAACCTCAGGACGCTCGCCGTAACTCTGAAGCGTGCTCAATTCAGCGGCCTTGTGCCGTGAATCCGCAAGCACAGCCCCTTCTTTGGAAATGACCGTCACCCGGTAGGGATAATCGCCGCCAAGCTGTTCCAGAAGCACCTGGATTTTTTCCGCGGAGCCTTTGTCTCTCAGCAGGGTTTCAAGCGTCTTGGCCCATAAATGATTTTCAGAGACAAGCTGCGAGCGCTGCTCAGCCGCAAGGCTGCGCCCCAGCCGGACAAACAGAAGAATTCCCGTGGTGAGAAACCCCAGCAGAAAAACCGCGAGACAGGCGGACGTAATCTTGCGGCTTAAACTTTGACCGATAAAATTCATGCGTCGTCAGCGTCGGGTTCCAGGCGGTACCCGACATTTTTAACGGTGACAAGCCGGTCCGCCTCCTGCTTTATTTTTTTTCGAAGCTGACCGACATGCATATCCACGGTTCGCGTTTCAATTTCAAGGGATTGGTCATAGCCCCAGACTTTTTCCAGCAGCACGTCCCGCGAAAGCACCCGGCCCCGCGCCTCCAGCAGTGCCTTGAGCAAATCGTACTCTTTGGAAGTCAGCACCACCGGTTTACCCTTCAGCAAAACCTCGTGACGTGAATCGTCCAGTTCCAGCGCCCCCAATTTCATTTTGAAATCCGTGGGCATTCCTTTGCCGCGCCGCAGCACGGCTTTCACACGGGCCGCCAGTTCGCGGGGGCTGAACGGCTTGGTCATGTAATCATCGGCACCGATTTCAAGCCCGACGATTTTATCGATTTCTTCGCTCTTCGCAGTCACCATGATGACGGGAATTGAGGCTGTCTTTTCATTCTGCTTGAGGGCCTTGCAGACCGACAGGCCGTCCATGCCCGGCAGCATCAGGTCGAGCAGGATCAGGTCCGGGCGGCTTTTTTTAGCGCGTTCAAGCCCTGCATCCCCGGCCGTCTCGACAGAAACCACATAGCCCTGCTCGGCAAGGTTATAACGCATGAGCTCGGCAATGTTTTTTTCGTCCTCAATGACAAGCACGGATTCTTTGCCCATAACCGCTCCGGGGTTGGAATGACTTGCAGCTTTGAGAGAATATACCACGCCATGCGGCGCGGCAGAATCGCGATTTGCCGGGAATACACAGATTTTACCCGCCCCTGACACAATCGAAAATCGAGGGCAGGCTAAAGGCCGCGGGATTTGCGCAATTTGGCCAATTCTTTCTGCGTGTCCTTGCTTTGAAAGGACATTTTGGCCTTGGTGAGAGTG
This sequence comes from Candidatus Omnitrophota bacterium, assembly GCA_023247135.1. Classification (GTDB taxonomy): domain Bacteria; phylum Omnitrophota; class Omnitrophia; order Omnitrophales; family Aquincolibacteriaceae; genus JAHFHB01. The sequence goes on along the minus strand of JAHFHB010000002.1, from coordinate 772 downwards.
GCAGGCGCCTGATACTGCTCTTCAAAAAGATACGGCTCCAGCAGGCTGGTGAAATAAGCGCGCTCAAGCTTGTCGGCCTCATCCGTTCCGGCATTGATAATTTTGGCGGAAGCGCGCGCCCAGAACGACTTCTTCCATCTTTCAAAAAGAATGGCATCTTTCTCGGCAGGATCATAAATTAAATTAACGGACGCCACTTTTTTATCGCGCATCATGTAATCGACATCCAGCCGGTAATTCGTGCGGAACTTGCCGTCGGCCAGCGGCACGGTCTTTTGGTGGTATTTAACCGTCGCAAACCGGTAACGCTCCACGCGGTTTTCAGCCAGCGCGGTCAGTTCAAAACTGAGTTTGCGCGTAAATTGCGGAGCGACACTCAGCTGACTGCCGTCCTGAACCTCGACAAAATCAGTATCTTCAGAAACTTCTTTGCGCTCCTGAAGCACGCTTTTGAATTTCTGCCGCACTGCTTGTTCTAATTTTGAAACTTCATGTTCCGCCTGAGTTTTTTCTTTTTCGGCCACAGCTCTGCGCTCCGTCAAAAGACCGTGGCGGCGTTCTGTCTCCCCCGTTAATTTTTGCAGCGCCTCCGGCAGGCCGGCAAAAACTTCTTTCATGTGCTTGTCGGCAAAACTGACCATCACGGCGTCAAACTCCGCGCTGAACCCGTCGCTGATCGGCAGAAATTCATTGCGCGCAAGCTCAATAAAGTCATTGCGCAGGCGCGTCACATCCTGCTCTGCGGGGCCTTTCACACCGGCCTGATCAAGCC
>JAHFHB010000133.1 GCA_023247135.1 Candidatus Omnitrophota bacterium | reverse complement strand
GCCATGCTCAAGATAGCGTTCATCGGAGAGACGGCGAACCTCCACGGCCCGGCCTTCAAGCGCCTGCTGCGGCGTTGTTAAATAGGTCGCAATCCAGGCCGTTTTTTCTTTCTTTTGCATGCGGCCCAACGTCTGTTTAATCTGCAGCAAACTACTCGACCAATTAAACAGCTCTTCGACCCATCGCCGAATGCTCACCATTTTTATCATGCCAAAGCCCAACAGAACAAGCAGTGCCGGCAAGCGCCAAGTCTCAGACATGATTCCCAGCGCCGTTACAATGGAAATAATCCAAATTTGTTTCATGGGGTAGTACCACGTGCCGGTACGAAAATGTCGCTGAGCCTGCGAAAAATACGGCGGGCCCCACTCGAGCGGTTCTTCGCCCGAATTGAGCGCCACCAGAAGATAGATAGTGCTTTCTTTTTGTTTATCCAGAATAAACGGCAGCCCCGCCGCATTGATCACGGGCAGTTCCCGCCATTTCAAAACCTGCACCCGGCCCGTCGCAGAAATCGGTTTTAAACCCTTATCTTTGCGCATCGCGGGAATCTCCCGCACAATCACTCTTTTCAAAACCCGCCACAATCTTTCAGCGTCATGAACCTTTGCACCCGCTGCGTTGACAGGCAGAGCACTTATGGGTTTTTTTTGCTTTAACTCCTCGCTATCCGTCAGCAGAATCAGAGGAGCGGCCTGAAAACTGGATAGCTTCAACGCGTCCTCTAAAACCAAACGGGCCGCACCAGCTCTTCCCGTTGCCACGCCCAAAGACTCTGAAAAACGCGCAAAGTCCTCCAAGCTATCTTCCGCATCCGCTGAACGCATCTCCGAACGCAAGGCTAAAAACTCTGCGTCGTTACTGTCACGGTTGATCCCGATTAAAACACGGCTTAGCTCATCAAAGTTTTTTTGCAGCGCACCTATCCCTTCAAGGCTCGTTTCAGGGTTTTTACTCAGAACATCGAGCGCGTTCAATAAAATTTCTTCTTGCAGTCCATCCAATTTTTTCTGATTTCGCTTTGAGATTACCGGTTGTTTTGAAATGTGCTGCTGAAATTGTTTAAGATGCGGCAAAAGCTCGCTTGAGGTGGATTCGAACGCGGCCTTTTCAGTCTCAGAAATAGACGATTTTAAACGCGCAAGCAGCGCCTCGAAATGTTGCTCCGTTAAGCTGAAATCTGACGGTAATTCAAGTCTCTGTAGAATTTCGCTCTTCACCGCTTGCCGCTTGTCCCTCAGCCGTTGTAGTATTTTTTCTTCGGCAAGAATCTTTTTCCCAAAAAGCCAATCAGCGAGCCAGAACATAAATGCCGCGAGCGCCGTCATTGCCGTAACCCACCCAAGAGCGTTTGCCGCCGCCGCATTGACCCCGCCGAACCAGGCTGCCCACGCACCGGCTAGAACGATCACAACTCCTATCAGCAATTTTGATAGGAGAAACCTGTTCACATAGTGCTGAGATTTCGAGAATCCATATTGCAATGACTGTAGGAAAATATTGAACTTTAAAATTTTTAACTCCCGCCGAAAATGCTTTGCCTCTTTTTGCTCGGTGCGCATTTCGGAGCGCAAAGGAACCAGCAAAGCTTCGGGCATATCCATGCGATAGGCATCTACACCGTATTGAACACCTGCTAAAGCTTCTGTCACATTCGTATCTTTGTTTCCGGTAATAAGAAAAGGGATTGGGGTTTGGATGTTGTCGAAACCATGGGCCTCGTAGAGGAACTTGGGTTCCGTTTCTATGACCTCGTCCTTACTGCGAACTTGAATACGGTAAACCTCAAGCTGACCATTTTTCCCCTCCACTAGGAGGTAAAAAGAATGCGGGGCTTTGGCATCCGCCGCATCCACGGGCGCGATACCGGAATCCTTCTTTTCAAATGCCGGAAATAACCCTCCGACACCCAGGATCTGCACAAAAAGCCTTGGGTTTTCGGCCTTGCGGCGCACCTGCTCAACAAATGCGAGTTGCTCCCGTATTTGTGAAAAATCAAAGGTTGAGAACATTTTAAAATTTTTATCGTTGATTACAACAGCATGATGAGCCATCCATAAAGTCATAATCACCATGCTTGCGCTCACAAAAACAGGAAACTGCACAAACCCACCAGGCAAGGCAAATAGTCTTGCTAAAATAACCGAGTACGATAGCGCAAAAAACAAATGCACCCAAAAAGGTACGAACAGGACCCGCGACAGCGCTTTGACATTTGAAATAAATCCTGTCTGCGGCATAAAAAGTAAGCCGTCTTTGTAATAATAACTTACCTGCCAGTTCTGATCGCCAGTTCGTGGCAAAAATCGCAGGCCCAATCGAACCGCCCCTTCATTGACAAGTTCCATCACCGCTGGGCCAAAGACCGTAAGGGACAGCATCACAAACAATCCGGCGGCAAAAGGAAAGCCCGAAACAAAAATAATCACGGCGGATACCAATGCAACGCCCAACACCGCCGTCGCGCGGTGCAAACTTTTTTTCCTGTTGAGCTGCCCCACATAACGCTTCTGCCAGAAACTTTTCATGGCACTGATCTGCCAAGCCTCCAGAGGCGCCGGGGCCTTTTGCCGCCAAAGCTTTTCCTGTTGATTCAAAAAAGAATCCAGCGGCTTCACTGGTTCCGTACGCATCTCGGAGCGGGATCTCCGTGTCCCGTCCCGAGAAGTCTCGCGACTCCGCTCGCGAGGCATCTCGGAACGAGAGACGGGCTTGCTGAGCGGCATGGTTTTGAGAAATGCGTCCACGCGCTCCTGGAGCTGTTTCTGTCTGTCCGTGGGCTTGCCCTGCGCTTTGATCTTTAAATTTAAATCCTCAAGCAGCGAGCTCATCAATCCCAGCTGTGAATGGCTCATGGCCTCGTGCGATAAAAGAAGGCTGAGCCAGTAATCCGTAGATTCTTTGCGCTTTTCAGCCGAAGCCTGATCATAGATTTGCTTCAATGCCTCACCGGTCAAAATCGCGAAACGGCGTTTCTGCTCCGTCGCTTCTCTGTCAAAATCCACTTTGGCAAAATGGCTTTCCAAAACATGATCCTTCTGGACCCGCGGCATCTCAATCAACTGTTCCAGCGGCTGAAGCAGCGCCTTTGGATCGCTCAATGCCAAGTAAGAAACTTGATCCAGCAGAAGGTGGCGCGCGACAGCCACGTTCACTGTGTTATCCTCGAAAGCTTTCAGATAGGCGCTCATCAGTTTCTCGCCCGCGCGGTCATCCCCGGAGCCGTTAAGCATGGAAGTGACGAATGCGTGTAAATCAAGCCGCAACGTACGCCCAAGAATGAATAAATCAGCTTCTTCAAAATCTCTGGAAATATACCCCGCCAGCTCACGGGTCATGACCGACAATGTTTCAGGGTGATCCAACCGTGCCTGCCAAAACTCTTGCGCGGCTAGCCGGTTTCTTTCAAATGCCTCATCGTCGGTGAAAAACTGCAGCGCTTGCAGTTCGGTTTTCAAGATCTTTTGATTGCCGCGCAGATACCTGTCCAGATCACCGTCTGAGCTGCGCAGGGTCAGAAACCGCTGTGTTAAATCAAATACAAATTGCCGCTCCGATTCATTCCATTGCGCCGCCCGCAGAAAAAAGGTCCCGCGCGGCTGGAGCATTAAAGCATTCCCGGATTCGACCGGTTTGTTAAAGGCACGTTTTTTAAAATCTTCAAGATCCGCTTCTGTGATTGGGAAAAACCAGCTCTGGTTTAATCCGAAGCCGTAAAAATAAATTTGCCGGACAGCGCGCAGCGCTTCGCGCTTTGCGCTGTAGGTTTCGGGATAGCTCGGATAAGCAACTTTGCCTTCCAGGATGTCCAGAAGATGCCCCGTCACCGCTCTGGTACCCTCTTCGCCAAAGGTTTCGAATAAATCGTGCACAGGGTTCGCGGAATGATTAAGCGCGTCTGAAAAAAAGAAACTATTGCCATAAATCGACCGCTCATGTGCCTTCAATTTTTTAAGAATCTCCGCGGCATGCGGCGTGATCTCGGCCGCATTGACCGGAAAACCAGTGCGCGGGTGAACCACGTTTTCATACCCTTTAAAATCTTCAGGCAAGAGGCGCCCGACAAAACCATGGATGACCGCCGCCGTATTGCCATTTCCGGACCGTAAAAGTTCTTTTTTTAACTCTCCGGCCAATTCCTGACCCAGTGAGCCGGAAGAGCTTTCCGCTGCCTGATCAAGATTTTCTGCAAGCGTTTGTTTCACTCTTTGCATCAAACGCTCATCGTCTGTCAGCATATAATCACTAACACCCCGGTAAAGTTCTCTGACATACCAGCGGGAGAGATCAATGTAGGTATCTTTTTCGTAGGAAATGCGCTCAACGCCCATAGGATTACTTTTGTAAAACCAGGCAGAGGTCACTGGAAAAATCACGGTGACAAATCCCACAAGCGACATCATGCTCAAAAATAATTTGCGCGTTCGGACCGGAGAGCCGTTAAAAAACGGGCGGCGGCTCAACCGGCTGTGGAGAAGATAAAAATAGGAATAGGGCACTCCGATCAATACTGCAATGGCATACACAGCCACAATCGGGGGCATTGGAAATCCGATGCTGTGGATTAAATGAAAAACCATCTGAAATTCAAGCGGCGGATAGGCCATCAAGGCCAGCGGTACCACATAAAGAACAACGGTGGCCACACTCAGGGCCGCATAAAAAATATTGACGGCCCATGGCAGGATTTTTTGCCGGAAAAATCTAACAGGCCGCGCATTTTCAATCCACGCGGCTAAGGCATCGCGGGAGTTACCGGTCCCCGTCAGATCAAAAGCGCCGGCAAGCAACATTTCAACACCAAGCTGTAGCAGGGACGGAATGAGTGCCACCAGTTGGATCGCCCCAGTCAACAGAAAGTCGGCGGCTCGCTGCATTTGCTTACGCAAATTAAATTTATAAACCAGAAAACCATTCACCATTCCGATGGCAAACAACAATACCGGAATAGCCCATTGATAAATAAAGGGGATGAGAACCATGCGGATCCATTCGCGAACTGGATACAACTGCTGCCAAAGACCCTGAAAAAAAGCGCGCAAAGAGGCCCAATCTATCCCAACCCAGCTCAAAATAACGCCGGCAGCGTATTTGAGAAAATAGTAAACCGTTGTGATGGCGTGAAACAAGGCGGCAAAGGCGTCGCCAACCCACGGCAGACTCGACAAAACATCCCTCATGAATGACCACAAGGGCTCAAGAAAGCTTAGATCCAGGCTCAAAAAAATCCCGCCAAAAATACCTACAAATCCTATGAGATAGACCATGGCACCCGACAAATATTTGACGGCAGGCCAGAACGGCTTTAAAAAACTGACGCCTTTACCCAGCCAGGTCATTTTGCCCGCCGGTATCATCACCGGATAGACAGGCTGGTCGGTTGGAACTAAAAGGGCCCGTTTTAAAACCCTGCCGATCAAGTCATAAGCTCCAATGGTAAACCCCTCTTGCGCCTTGCGTAACCCGCGGATCGTCAAGTCGTAAGTTTTCTGGTACAACACTCCCGGATTTTGCGGGTCCGAGTAAACCACTGTGTTCAGATAAGCCGGCAAAATGCGTAAAAGATGCGCAAAAGGCGGCGTGACGTAGTTATCCGGCCGGTTAAAAAAATTGGCCCTATCTTCTTTCAAAAGTTTTTTACCGATCGCCCAGAGAATCTTCTTCCTGACGGCCATGAATGATTCGCCGAGAAGATGCAGATTTTTCTGCTGACCCGCGATCACCCGGTGCTGAAACATAAACGGCGCCAAGTGTAAAAACACAATGGCTT
>JAHFHB010000132.1 GCA_023247135.1 Candidatus Omnitrophota bacterium | reverse complement strand
GACCTTGAGAGCTATCGCGGTTGGGGAATTATGGGTTTTCTTATCATGGATGAAAACTTTGAGGTTCATCCCTATAGGACGACGAATGATCTTATCGCACAGAATTTGCAGTGGATGGGAGCGCGAGAAACGTTACAAGCTCGAGCCAGAGATGTGCGGGAATCTGCAAAATCAACAGCTGAAAAAATCATTGAGGAACTGCGGTTGTATGTGCAATGGAGAGAACTCTATAAAAGCAGGGATGCCGAAATGCTCAAGCACAAAGGTACGATTCAGCCGCTTGGCCGCTCGGAAATGCGGTTACAGAAAATCTGGCCAGAGGGACAGAGCGATGAGGATTTTGCGCGGGAAACTTTAACGGCCTGGACGAAAGATTGGATACCAGCCGATTCACCCATCCGTGGCTTGCGAGCTTATAACTCCTTGCAGGGGAAGATGCTCAGTTTTGATTTTCTGGACGAGAGGGGAAACCGCCCGCGCAACAAGGGGATCGTTTCACATCTCCAGATTTTTTTTACCGAAGACGGCAATGTGGATGCGATTCTGGCTGGGGGTGTGCCGGGGGTAAATTCAGTGGAAATGTTTAGGGGGCTCCTTTATTGGCTGCAGAACAAGGGAGTTCGCAATGTCAGAATGAGTGTTGCGAATGAATCTTTTTTACGGGGAATCATGGAGGATTGGAATGCTCATCGAAGAACCGGAGAAGTAACGCCCGTGACCCTTTCAGGAAATCCCGCCTTCATCTATTTTGATTTGGATCATCTCGATTTGCGGCCGTCTTTTGCCCGCTCCGAGATGCGCACGATGGGGGTTGCGCCAAAGTCTGATGGCGGTGAACGCGAAATCGAGCGTGAATTAATCGGTGAGCTTAAAAAATGGGTGGAGACTTCCTACGAAGTTAAATATCCACGCGGGGAATTACCCGCTAACGTGCTCGGACGGGATGGACTGGTGGCGGACCTGGGGACAGGTGAAATGACAGGCAAGCACTTGCAGCTCAGCCCAATGAGGGACCGAAAAGGGTTTGAAGCAGCCGAGCTGTGGCTCACTTCCGGGGACACGGGTTACACAGAAGAAGCTCTCTCCTGTTGTACGGCAGCCATGCCGGTTTTAAGCTCGGGAACGATGGGAAGTCATACCCGTCTCTGGCATTTTGAAACAGGGGCTGGTTTCTTTGGACATGATTTCAATGACGCCATGATTTTTGCACGCGTCAATGATCTTATCGCCGACAAGCTGAGCTGGGGCCAGCCCAGGCTTCTTTTTATGGATATACGGGAAGATGTCATCGATACAGGGCCCGATGGCCGTGACTTACTGCAGAGTCTTTCAGAAAAACTGCGGCCTCATGGTATTTCTCTCGTTGCTTTTGTGCGGCCGCGCAATTCGTTTTCGGCTCTTTTAGCCAATGATAAGGGGGTGGGTTATTACGTCGAGGCTCCGCGCACGGAAGATGTGGTTTTTAGACGTATGGGAAATCCTGAACTCGTGGAGCCTGTTTTTTCTAAGGGACGCAAAGCTCAGGGGATAACCTGGGATCGATTGCATAAGGAGCTTGGGCAAAGTGGCGGGTTATTGCGCATTCAATTTCCGGCCTCCCTCGGTGAGGAGCAGGACGCCACGGCCTGGAACCCGAGTTTTCACGGTTATCAGACGCGATTTTTATTCGATGCAGCCTCCGTATCCGGTATTTTGGCTGACAAAAAATTAAGTGAACTTGACCAGAACAATCTCATCGAAGCTTTTACGCACATTCGATCGTTTCATGAAATGAACTTTGCTCTTCTGATTCTTGAATATTTTGGCAGCCGGTTTAACTTGTTTGCATCGGACCCAAAGTTTGCCCGCATTTACGACACTTTGAGCTTTTTGACCATCCCCGCGCGGCAATTTTTCGATTCGGTAACATGGCGTCAACATACCGACGTAGATTATGCAGTCAAAGCGCTTGAAAAAGCAGACACCCTGCATGCGTTTCAAAAAATGTGGCCGTATCTTGCCCGCGCCCTTGAACGCCATATCGAAACTCTACATCGCTCCGAGATGCCTCACCCCGGGAGCGATGAGACTTCTCGGGACGCCACACGGAGGTGGCGCTCCGAGATGAGGATTCTGCAAAGTGCGAGCTTTATTCAGGATTGGCTGCGAGATGGAAAAGGAGAAATGAAACTTGCCGTGGAAGGCAAGCCGGAAGACCGGTTCGAATTTCGGTTTGAGACTGAGCCAACGTCAGACCCAGCTCGTTTTGGCATCAAACACAGAATCACGGTATTTCATGACGGCAAAGAGATTGGTTTTGCGCATGCCCGTTTTGATTCCAAGCAAGTTTCTATGCACATGTCTTTATCTTACGGCCAGGGGCAAGGCCTGGCTGCCAAAGAGGAAGATGCCATTTATCTTTTGCCTGAGATTCGTGCACGTTATAAAGGTCTGGGCCGAACGCTAATGGGGATTTTTATGCGCCTGGCCCAAACGGCGCAAGTCCAGGAAATGAATCTTATTCAAGTCAAAGCGGAAAAATTTTTCGATGATTTAGGATTTAAGCTTTCAAAGGAGCACAGGGTGACTGGCTCGGATGGACAAGAGATCCCATTAAAAGATTACAAGCTCGAGTTGATACAGAATGGGCAGCCCGTCAATATTCAGTTGCCGGAACTGACTATTACTAAAAGGCAGGAACCGGTGCTCGGTTTAGAAAAAATCATCAGTAACGGAAGGGTTAAAAATTTACTGGAAATGGGTTCTGGCAAAGGGGACTGGCTTAGACAGGTTCAAGTGATGAGAGGGCGCTCATGGTTGCATGAGGATGCCAGGCTGGTAGGGGTTGAACAGGAGGAGCCCTCGTATTATAAAGGTTGGGAAGTGACCCCGGAGGACTGGGCTGGGCTTGAGATCGGCCATGCAAATCCTTACCAGCCAGGTACAGTGGATCTTATTCACGAATCCTTCATGGATTATAGCCGTGGTGCGCGCGATTTGGGGCGGAAATGGGTTGATAAACGGCTTAATGATTACAACGCACTACTGACCCAAGGCGGGTTTTTATTGCTTGCTCACAATGAGGAGATGGTGGATGCGCGGTTTTACACGGACTGGCTGGACCAGCAAGGGTATGCGTATAAGATTTTCTTCTATAAAAACATACCTGAGGATTATCCGCAGAGTCACTATTTTGAAAAAGAAATGACCAGTCGGCCGAAAAAGATCGATGGGGTGAACCGTGAGACCAGAAGGTACTTCATTGTGGGACAAAAACCCGGTGGCGTGGCAGCGCCTTATTTAGAGCTACATGCGGCATCCAAAACGCCTTTGATGACGATCAATCCATCAACGCTTATTGCGGCGCTTCAGAGTGATGACCGGCAGCTCGGTAGTGAAGTCGTTGAGCTTTTCCTGGGCCTTTTAACCCATGGCGAGGCGTTGCCCTATCTTGGCCAATTTTTAAATGAAAATGACTTAGACATCCCAATGACGGTTTTACGGTATATCGATCGGCACTTCGAGAGCGATCCCGGAAAATCGCGCGCTTTATTGGGCTTATATGGGCAGTCCTCTCACGCACAAGTGCGTTTGCGAGCAAGTCTGGCACTGAAGATTGCCGATAGGGATTTGCCGGGATTAACAGAAATTCTTAAAACATCGCCGGATGCTGTTGAAATGAATGACGAACTTTATGAGCTCCTTGCGGAGTCAGAAAACGGCAGAAATGCATTGCTTGATTATATGGGAGTACAGAAAGAACTAGCGCACTGGTCTAATGTGATTAACGCGGCGGATACTTTATGGACAGTGAGCGAATCAGGTCGCGGAGCGCAGTGGTTGAGAGCGCTAGAAATCATGACGGCAATCCCGTTTGATTATTTGCATCAGCTTTTTTCCAATGCAACGTTAGATCCGGGAGGACATCAGACAGGGAGGTTTGTAAATTGGATCAAAGACAGAACGGATGATCCCAGAGCTGGGATGATGTATGCCGCATGGAAGAAACGAGGGGGGCGACGCCTCCCCGAGATTAGACAGCAGTATCTCGATGCCATTGCCCGCTCCGAGATGCGCAGCGAATCTCGCCGGCAAAGAATCTCGGATCAAGGATTAGCGGCTGGCTTCGAGTACGGTAAGACGCTTCTCGAGGCGCTTAAGGTCATCCTTCGTCGCAACTTCGGGCAAAACTTGTTGGATAAAAGAGCGGAATTGAAAAAATTCCTTTCGCAGGTCCAACACCAATGGTTCCAAGCGTTCCACTTTTTGTTGCACCGTGATCAAGCCTTCTCCAAAAACCCTGAATTGGCTTCGCAGGTCTTCCAGGACTACCGTGAACTCGCGATCTCGGGAATCGTCGGGATTATTGCTGCGCGTGTTATTTTTCGACATGAAAGCAATCTAGCAGGCGCGAGGGAAGCTGTCAATTTATTTTTTAACAAAATTTTATTTATAATTAATCAAGAAGAAGGTGGCAGACACCGAAAAAGGGGACAGGCAGGGGAGGTTCGTCCCGAGACAAGACGAGTCTTCCCGGAGAAGACTCGCTTGCCGGGTACGCGCGGGACAGCGCGGGCCGAGATGCGGGAAAACATAGCAGATGCAATCGCAAAGATGCCCTATCAGCCCCAATGGCTGATGGCAGACATACGGCGGCAACTAGAACGCGAGCTTCCGCCGCTTATCAAAAAGGTCCGGCCATTGTTTAAAAATCCAAAGCGTCAATCGAAAGTGTTGCTTCACGGAGTAATTTCTATGAAACGACCGGATGCGGACCGGGAGCTTGACGCGCAAAATATCATTGAACACGGTTTTGACTGGAATCGATTTGCGTTGTGGGGATCTATGCCAGGCAGGGGGGTTCATACAACGATAGAAGGGAGAACGGCGATGATGCCATCTGGTGTACCCATGCTGAAGCTCGAATTTGAGGGGCGAGTTTTGCATTTTAAATCACAAAAGCGTGAGGATAAAATTGTTGCTGCTATCGAAAAATTAGTAGAATCCCGCCTTCTCTTTTATGCGCCGCTATTGGATCAATTTGCAGGCAGCCGTGAAGAAGCTAAACTTCAAATGACGTGGTATATTTTCGATCTGTTATTTGAGATATTTAAAATTGACGGAATTGGAATGGGTGATTCAGCCTGGTTTACGATTAAGCGGCCCAGCGCCATCCAATCCATCCAAAGAACCACTGAGCCTGAATACCCCCGCTCAGAAATGAGACGCAACGCAGCAATGGTCAGTACCAGCCCTGTGGCCGCACGTGAAAAACGGTTGAGTCTCAAGCAGATTCTTCAAAAGGCGGGTCCGACGAGGATTTTTGTGGATGTGGCGGCGCCGGTGGCAGTGCCGGAACAAACGGCGGGAGAATTAGCGCGGCTTGCAAAGTCGGGGGCTGAAGTAGTGACCTACAATTTGAAAAGTGCGCGAAGTGAAAACCGCCTTTCAAAAATTCTAGAGACATTTCCAAAAACTTTGTTTCAGCGTGTGTCCGGCTCTTTCGGTGATGCGCTCGCGGGATCCGAACATGCGCCGGAAGAAATGAATCTGGTGCATTATTCTGAGAGCGAAGCGGGTGCCAAAAAGAATGCTCCCGCGTGGGCGCAAGAACGAATCATTTATCTGGCGGGTAAAGCGGGGTCTGCGGTTTATGGCTTGAGCCAGATCAAGGCGCTGCGTAAAGCGGTGGCTTTGAAACAGGGCCTGCCCGATCTTGAGATTACGTTTGATCCCAAGCGGGGCTACCATCTGGTTTCCGAGACTAAATCTGCCGGGATGATTTCGCAGATGGCTCTTGATTCCTACGTCG
>JAHFHB010000131.1 GCA_023247135.1 Candidatus Omnitrophota bacterium | reverse complement strand
CCATTCTAAAATCACTTCCCATTCCTTGCCGGTCACAGGCTGAACAGACAGTCTCTGGCCACGCTTTAAGAGTAACATGTTTTCAAGCCCTTTCACGGAACGCAGGCTTTCAAGCGGCAGGATGTTTTTGAATTTTTTAACGAACCGCACATCGACGCTGTACCAAACCGGTTTCTCAGGGTTACTTAGAGAATCAAAGTGCACATCGCCTTTGAGGAATGCGGATGGGTCAGGATAGCCCCCGCGCACCACTTCAGCGATGCCGGCAATCCCGGGAGGTTCGGCGTTGCTGTGATAGAACAGAACCCGATCGCCTTTTTTGATCTTATCCCGCAAAAAATTGCGCGCCTGGTAGTTGCGCACGCCATCCCAACCGGTTTTTTTGTCGCGGGCCAGGTCGTCGATGGAATAAACCTCGGGCTCGCTTTTCATCAGCCAGCAGGCGGGCATGGCGATCTCAGCTTTCTTCAGGCTTTGGAAGGTGCCGTTTCGAGAAGTTTCCCGATGGCCTTGTCGGCAAAGAAAAGGCCGCGGCTGTCTTTGATGCCGATCATTTTGATCTTGTCGACAATGGCCTGGAAGTAGCCCTCTTCCTCCTGCTGTTCGGCCACATACCACTGCAGGAACGTGAACGTCCCGTAATCTTTGGTTGCCAGGCAAAGCTCGACGATGGCGCCGATGGCTTTGGTGACTTTCTTTTCATTCTCGAGCGCCATCTCAAGCGCAGCCTCCAGCGATTTATAAGAAGCCGGCGGTGCGGCAAGTTCCGGCACCCGTGCATGGCCGCCTTCACGGTTCACATAAGCGATTAGTTTCATCATGTGCTCACGCTCACTGGTAGAATGGCGGTAAAAAAACTGGGCAGAATTCAAAAGCCGCTGGGTCTCAAACCATGACCCCATAGCCAGGTAAAGACTCGAGGAATAGACTTCCAGAGTAATTTGATCATTGAGAGTTTTTTCGATTTTCTTGGTCAGCATGGCAAACTCCTTCGGCTTTAAAACAAACGTTTAGGTAAGAGAGCAACGGCCTATTATGGAAGAAAGGCTAGGGAAGATCAATGGGGGAAAATAAAGCGGCTAAGATTCTAAGTCGCGGCCCATCACCGTCTTGCGGCCAGCAGCCTTGGCCCGCTCAATCCCCTTCAGGGATTCCTCAACCACCTTGCGGGTCAGCGCATCCACAAAACATTGGCTGGAATTAAACCCCGAGCGTTCACGAACCAATTTCTTGACTTTCGACGTGACGACCAGCGTCTCCGTCTCAACCTGATCGGCAGACGTCGGGGCACGAAACACGATCGTCTTTTTGGGTTCTTCGCTCACAGGAGTCTCCTTTTTTTCTTGCACCGGCGCCTCTAAAAATTGTGGGGAAAATTCTTCTTCGGCATAGGCACTGCGATGATTATAAAAACCAACATGCGCGTCCCAGCAGGAAACGCTGCAAAACACAAATCCCGTCATTTTAGTGCGGCAGGTGCTGACCGAACAAACGTAATAACGGCTCTTATACGGGATTTCCTTCTTACAAGAATTACATTTCTTCCAAAAGTCCGGAGCCAGCGAGGGGTCTGTCATGGTGGGCTAAGATACCCTAGCCGGAGGCCGGAATCAAGGAACAAAAGCAAGACAGATGACCTCGGCGGGCAGCAAGCAAAGCAGAAGGAAGCAGAAAAGCAGAAGGTGCCAGGTACCCTAACGGGGGACAGGTTCCATTTGAAGGGACTGCTCCTGGCAGTAAATCTTGAAAAGGTTTGATCCAATGGCATGTCCCTCGGTGAAAAATTTTCCCGAACTCTCCGTCTCCACAATAACCGGCTCCCCGCCATAGCCATACGAATCGACCAAATCGTCAATCTGCCCCAATTCATAATGCCGGCTTGAGCTGTAAGGCCAATCCGTGCCGTGCTTCACCAAACCGGCTTCGACCGGATTCCCCTCAATATAACGTCCGCAAGCAAACAAGTATCGCTCATCCTCTATGACAAGACTTTTAAAACGATCCCGCCACAGCGGCCCGAATCGTTTCATCTTGAAATTGAAATACTTCGAATAGGACATTTTTAGCCATCGAATTGCCTCTGAAAAATCTTCCGCGCGGTCCATCGACACAGCCAAATGAAAATGGGTATGCATCAGACAGTAATGGTGGATACGGTAGCTCGATTTACTTTTAGATTCCTTGAGCAGCGTTTTGAACATTTCGAAATCTTCAGTTGACTCGAAAATATAGCGCTTATCCGCAGCGCGCGAAATAATATGCGCCCAACACCCGTCAAATAAAATATTTCCCCTGTTCCGACGCCCCATAGCCCCTTCTTATTTCCTTACCTTTTGCTACCTGTCCCCTTTTGGGGTACCTGGCACCTTCTCCGCCTTCTCCGTTCTCCGTTCTCCGCCTTCTCCGCCTTCTCCGGAAGGGGTGCCTTTACACATCTGGAAGGGGTACCTTTACCTTTATCTCTTGCTAATCAACCCGTAAATCAGAACGCCAAGTCCAACCAGTGCGGCTAAGCGCATGAGTTCGCGTACGATTCCGCCGATGTTATGACTGACCAGTTGGCCATTCAAGAATCCGGCAATCAACGCAATGATCAATCCCCACTGCCAAAGCTTCACAGTTATCCATTCCCCCTTAAAATATCAGAGGTGCTATTTGTTACGATCAAGCTCATATTTAAATTTTAAAAAATCCAGTGCCAACAATATTTTCTCTATAATTTCACTCTTCTGCGGCCCAGTCATAATTTCTCTTTCATGCGGCGGCGCCCAACATTCAAGCGTATTTACATAAATACAAACAAAACTGTCTCCGTTGGCAGCAGTACACCATTCGGTACGAATAAAAGCAGAATGATTTCCTTTAGAAAATTTAATAGACCACAAACTATGAACATTGACAACAATATTTCCATCCAAACTCACGGAGTTCTCGTCTATCTTTTCTAACATCTCATAAACTCCAATACTTTAAACCACGAACTCTTTTACTTATTTTCAATATCGGCTCTTCAATACTTTTAAATACGCCTTTTGAATTAGCCTCCTTAACAAAGGCATTGATTTTCCCCGATGCGCGCTCCGCAAACTCATAGGAGGCCTTCTTCCAAATCTCGTATTGCTTAGGCTTTGGCAAGGAACGGAATTGAGGATCTCTCAGCAACTCCTTGCCCCCCCCGGTCATCTCAATTGTCTTGCGGCCAGTCCCTTTTGCATATTGGCGTGCAATTTTATCTTGTCCTTTTCCAGAATAAAACACAGCCTCATCCGCCTTTGTACTGAAATCCAGTTTCTCAACTTTATTAAGGAAATATCGAAAATTATCATCCGCATGCGAAACATCGTCAACATACGATAGTGATTTACCAATACCACCTAAGCCTTTCGCCACAGCACCGAGACCTTCGGCGAAGAGGGAAACGCGGCCAACTTCCGTAAGGACTCCCAGGCCGGCGCTGCCAAACCCGCTAAACGCATCACGCACTGCCTGTTGTTTTAAAAATTCCTGAGCGACGCCGGTCACAAGCCCCTTATTTAAAATGCTTCCAGCCAGCGACGCATAATTTACGTTTTTGAGCGCCTGGACGCCACCCTGCCAGCCTCGCGCAATGTCATCGAACTGATCGCCCAGACGCAAAACATCAATGTAGCCTTTGGCAAAGGTGATAGCTTCCGCTGCCTGCGCGCTGACCGGACTCAACCAGGCGGGGCCGAAAATAGATTCGATCATCGCCTGTGTCTTGTCTAAAGGTGCATCCAGGGAGTCCGCTAAATCAAAACGGCCCTGCGCAAGGAATTGATGAACGACATCTCCAATTTTTTCAAAGCCAAAACCATCATCAAGATTCCCGATTCGCTCGGTCGATCTGATTTCTTTGGCGGCGGGATCGATTTTGATGTAAACGAAATCGAGGGAGTCGTCTTCGGCGCGGTAATAGCCCTGGCCGATGGACTCTAGGGCGTATTGCACATCGGCATCCTGGGAACTGAGGGCTTTGTAGTAACTGACTTCCCCGTCCGGGGCGAAAACGATCTGGGCTTTGGGCGGGAGTGTGCTATTGCCGGAGCCGTAGATAAAGAGTGATTGGATTTTTCCGGCGGCCGTTTTAAGCGCGCCCGTCAGAACACGCTGAAGGCCGGCGCCAAGCCGTTCAAAAATCCCCGGCTGGCCGGTCGGCGGAGCGCGCCCTTCGCCAATACCCAGGGAATCCGCCAGATCGGCCAAATACCCGTCCTGGCCCTTCGTCACAAAATCGCCTACAGCCTGAAAACCCGCGCTGGCTACGGAAGAAAGAAACGCTTTAGCGAATTCGCCCATTTTTGAATTGTCAATCCACTGCCCCACTTTGGATTCGGCAATTTGAAGGCCGAATTTTACCGCGGAGTCTTGGATGAATTTGCTGATGGCCGAATTGCTGGTGAGCCCGCTTAATGTTTTTGAAATGTTGGTAAACATATTCTGGTAGGCGGTCACAGGATTGAGTTTTCCAATCACACCGCGCACACTGTCGCCAAGCGTCTTTTTGATGGCCGAGAAAGCGTTTCCTTTGAGATCCTTCAAAAAGTTATTGGTATTTTTAACGAGGTTGCTGCCGTATTGAGAAATGGCTTTCCCGACATACGTCAAACCTTGCCCGATGGCATTGATGGCTCCGCCAATTACATTGCCGAGGAACTGTCCGGCAAAACTTACCACGGCACCCAGTCCTTGCAAAAGCGCTCCAAGAATAGCGGCCAGCGCCCCCAAAAGATACGGCGCCACAATCGCCACCACAACCTGAATCACGATCTGGAGCGCGGCCTGGCCCCAATATTTCAGAAGGCCTTTGATATCGCCCTGGCCCAGGTAGTAAGCTGTGTTCCCGACAAACTTCAGGGGCCCAAGAGTCAGCGAGGCGAGAGCCCCGCCGATGGTTTTGCCAAAAACCGTGGTCAGCGCTTTGGTGACGACCGAAATAACTTTTTGAACAACCTTGGCGATTGCCTGAAAAACTTCCTTGAAAACCTGCACGATTTTCTTGAAAAGCTTTTTGAACCAGCCGGCGCCTTTGACTTTGAGAAGATCTTTTGCGGTTAACTGGTGGTCAATGCCGGCTGTAAGCAGACTTGGGTTATAGCCCTCTTGCACAAGCGCAACGCCAAACCAGCGCGCCTGAAACTCGATAGCCGTTTTGGTTTGGGTATTGCCGCTTTCCATAAATGTGACAAGCCCGCCGGTAATCTGAGTGACCACTACAAAGTGTCTTTCTTCGATATTGACCAGCACCGGCGCGCCCGAACTCACGATCCTGACAAGCTCATCCCATGAGAGCTTCAGACCCGCCAGCTTCACCTGATAAGTCGCCGCCGCGGATTTCAGAACATAGGCCGAAAACTGCAGATTGCCCTCGAACTCGGGCGAAATAACGCCAGTCAAAATGTCGCCGAAAAGCGCCAGCGCCGCCAGCTCCTTGTAAGATGGCACGGCGCTGCCGGCAGCCGCCAGATCTTTCTTCAGCATTTCCTGCAAAGAAGAAATGGCCGATTGTCCGAAATGGATGTCGTCGTTAAGCAGCGTTAAAAGGCGCGCACGAATTCTTTCAATGTCCTTGGCCGAAAGATTCTTCAGCTCGAAAGCTGTCTCTGCTTTAAGAATTTTCAGCAGCTCTGCAAAGCGGGGGCTGAGCGTACCCTGGGTCTGGCCGGCATAAATCTTGAGTGCCGCCAGGGCCTCTTCGATCACGGCCGTTACTTCCGCCATGCGCCGGGCATGTTCGGAGAACCCGCCGGCATCTTTTTGATAGTCATTGGCCAGATAGTTTTCAAAGGCCGTCTGGGAGTTGAGTTCGCGGAATTTTGCAGCGAGGCTCGAAAGCTCCGTCCCCGTGCCACCGGAATTGTCTTCACGGGCGTCGCGGCCAAGAAGGCGCCGCGAAATTTTCT
>JAHFHB010000001.1 GCA_023247135.1 Candidatus Omnitrophota bacterium | reverse complement strand
GCGTGTCATGAGCACCACAGGAACAGCCGTGAGGTGGGAGCGGTCGCGGATGCGCTCCACGGGGTAGCGCCCGCCCAGGCGTTCCATGTCGGAAGAGATCAAGACGATGTCTGCCGGTTCCCGGTCTAGTTGTTTCAGGAGGTCTTCGGTTGTTTCCGCGATGCTGACGCGCATACCCCGATTCGTAAGGCGTGTGGCGACGAGCTCAAGAACCGCAGGGTCCTTGTCCGCCACCATGACATGCAGGATTTCATCGCCGGCTTTCTCGACACTCACGACTGTCCTCCTGGCATCGGCCTTACTCAAAACTTTCCGCCTTGGATGGGAATTTTCCGGAGCGTACATCGCGGATGTAATCTTGCGCTGCGCGTGAAATCGTTTTTTCAAGCTCGGCATAACGGCGCACAAATCGGGGCCTCACGCCGCTTTCAATGCCAAGCATGTCGTGCATCACCAGCACCTGTCCGTCGGTTCCGCTGCCGGCACCGATTCCGATGGTGGGACATTTTACCTGCCGCGTGATTTTTGCCGCAAGCGCCGAGGGCACGCATTCAAGCACCATGGCGAAAACCCCCAGGCCATCCAGACATTTCGCGTCCGCTAAAATTTGCGCCGCCTGCTTCGGATCACGGCCTTGAACCTTGTAGCCGCCGAGCCCGCTGGCTGTCTGCGGCGTCATGCCGATATGCCCCATCACAGGAATGCCGGCCTTCACCAGCCGCGCGACCTGTTTTTCTACGGCGCGGCCGCCTTCAAGCTTCACCGCATCCGCGCCGGCTTCTTTGATCAGCCGCAGCGCGTTGCGCAGTGCGCGCTCAGGCGTTTCGTAAGAACCAAAGGGCATGTCCGCGACGACGAGCGCATGTTTTACGGCACGTGAAGCCGCCCGCGTGTGATGCAGCATATCACGCATCGTCACGGGCACCGTACTTTGGTGGCCGAGCACCACCATGCCGAGGGAGTCGCCCACGAGTACCATGTCCACGCCCGCCGTATCGAACATGCGGGCAAAGGGAAAATCATAGGCTGTCAGAACGGCTATCTTTTCTCTTTGGGCTTTTTTATCACAAATGGCTTTCACCGAGATCCGTATCATGAGGTTTTCTGCCATTCATAGGCCTTGATGAGATTCTGCATGAGCATGGTCACGGTCAAAGGCCCGACGCCGCCCGGAACGGGCGTGATAAACCCCGCGCGTTTTTTCGCGCCTTCAAAGTCCACATCGCCCGCCAGTTTTCCGTCCACCGCGGTGGTGCCCACATCAATCACGATGGCGCCTTCACGGATCCACTCGCCGCGCACCAGCCCCGGCTGTCCGGCGCAGGCCACGACAAGTTCGCTTTCAGAAATAAATTTCTGCAAGTCAGCCTGAGAGGTGCCCGTATTGCACACAATCGTGGTCACGCGCCGCTCACCCAGGAGAAGCTGCAGCGGACGTCCCACAATCGCGCTCTGCCCCACAATCACAGCCTTTTTGCCGCGCAAGCTAACGCCGGTCGATTCAATCAGCTTCAACGCCGCAAACGCCGTCGGCGGAATCAGTGCGGACTTGCGCAGCACCATCAATCCAAGACTTGCGGGATGCACGCCCTCGACATCTTTACGCGGATCAAGCTGAAAAAGGATTTTGTCCGCATTGAACCCGACTGGAAATGGCATGGCGATAAAAATTCCGTGAAATTTCCCTGCGGGTTTTCCGGCCCCCTCGCTATTCAGCGCGTCACACAGCTTGTCCTGCGAAGCCAGCTGAGCCGGCCCGATTTTCTCACAATAAATCCCGAGTTTCGCAGCAAGCTTTTCCTGCTGTCCGATATACCAGTCCGAAGCCGGATCCTGATTGGCCTGCAGCACCAGCAGCCCAGGCACCTGTTTGCCGGCGGCGCGCAGATTCTCAACAAATGTTTTGATCTCCTGCTGGATTTGCGCAGCGAGAGCTTTTCCCTCAAGCAGTTTAGCTTCCGTCATAGGCACTGGGTGCTCCCCGCGTCAAAGCGTTTTTTAAGATCGCCGAGCGCTTTTTCCGCCTGACTTTTATGCTGGGCATCTTGCATGTATTTCACGTTGATCATGGCCGTATGCCAGGCCCCCTGAAAAGAAGCCAGATAAAGCGACGCCGCAACCAAGAGATCATTTTTAATCGAGCCAGCCACCAAGTCCGCCAGCGTCTGGTTCCATTCGCGCGCCATCACCACCAGCAAAGCCAGATCCGCCTGCAGCCGGAAAGAATTATTCAATGCATCTTCCATTTTCTCAGGGGCTCCGCCCCAGGCGGCCATGACTTCCTGATAAATTTTTGGATCGATGTCCACGATTTCGAGCGCGTCTTTTTTGACTTTTTCAAGTAACCCCAGAATTTTTTCAAGCGCGGCCCGTTTTTCGGCTTCCTTTTTTTGATCTTCGGCCGAAAGTCCGGCTTTGGGTTTGCGCGCAAGCGTAATACGGGCCACCATTTGGCTCAAGCCAATGGCCAGCGCGGCCACGTAAGCCGAAACGCTGCCGCCGCCCGGAACCGGCGCATCGCTGGCAAGCTGATCAAGGTAGTTTCTGAGGGTAGTATCTGCAAATGAAGGCATGCCTGGAACCTCGGCTTTGGGGTCAAAACCTTAGTATAGAAGGGCTCCCCGGCCCTGTCAATCGGGCTTCCTCAAGCCAAGCGGGGTGGGGTTTTACAGGCCTGTCTTCTGTGTTATAGTACGCCCTCACCATGCCTGACATCAGTGTGATTATCCCGACTTTTAACCGCAAAAGCCTTCTGGAACGCGCCATTCGGTCGGTGCTGGCCCAAAAAAAGGCTTCTTTCGAGATTCTCGTGGCCGACGATGGTTCCACCGACAGAACCACAGAGTTTCTCCGGCAGGAATTCTCCGCTATTCGCGTCTTAAGCTGGCGTGAAAACCGCGGGCCGTCTTACGCACGCAACCGCGCGGCCAAAGCCGCCGCCGGACGCTGGCTCGCCTTTTTGGATTCCGACGACGAGTGGCTGCCCGCCAAGCTGGCAGCCCAGCTGGATTTTTTTAAATCCCGCCCGGACTATCGCATTTGCCAGACTGAAGAAATCTGGATCCGAAACGGCATCCGCGTCAACCCCATGAAAAAACATCAGAAATTCGGCGGGAATATTTTTGAAAAATGCCTGCCGCTTTGCGTCATCAGCCCTTCAGCGGTCATGCTTGAAAAAACACTTTTTGAAGAAACGGGCGGATTCGATGAATCGCTGCCTGCCTGCGAGGACTATGATCTGTGGCTGCGCATCGCGGCGCAATATCCGGTGGGATTGATTGCAAAACCGCATGTGGTCAAATACGGCGGGCATGCGGATCAACGCTCGCGTGAATTTCAGGCCATGGACCGTTTTCGCATTTATGCGCTAAAAAAAATCCTGGGTTCCGGCGTCTTGAATGAAACCCAAACACAGGCCGCCGCAAAAATGCTCGCGGAAAAAGAAACTATTTTTGCGGCTGGCGCCGTGAAATACGGTAACTCTGTCATTCTGAGCCATGCCGCAGGCAAGGCGAAGAATCTCGGAGATCCTTCCTGCCTCGCCGGCAGGTGGGCGCGACGCTCAGGATGACACGGCCCATGGTGCTCTACAAACCCCAGAAGATTTACATCGAGAAAGCCGCCAGGCCCTACCCGCTCACTGAAAAAATCCTCACTCGCCTGCCGGGGGTGCCCTGTGAAGAAATAGAAAACGCCCATGCGTTGATGGCGGAAATCCGCACGCACCGCGACCCCATCGGGGAAGGCAAGCGCCTTCTTTTTTTAGCCTATGATAAAGGCCGGTCCTTCAAACCTTTCCCGGAAGCCGCACAGTACCTGTCGTGCGATTATTTCACCCTGCATGTCGCCGAAGGCTGCGATCTGGAATGCAGTTACTGCATCCTGCAGGCGTATCTCACCAATCCCCTTCTGACCGTGTTCGTGAACATCGAGGAAATGCTGTTTAATCTCGAAGCCGTGCTCGCCTCCAATCCGGACCGGTTTTTTCGCATCGGCACGGGACAATTGGCCGACTCTCTTTCCCTGGACCACCTCACTGGATTTTCAGAAATCCTCGTGCCATTTTTTGCCCGGCAAAAAAATGCCGTGCTGGAACTCAAAACAAAAAGTTCGAATATCGAACGGCTTAAAGCCCTGAATCCCGCAGGCAAAGCGATCGTGTCATGGTCCATGAATTCACGGCGCGTGCAGCAGCAGGAAGAACACAAGTGCGCCACGCTTGAAGAACGCCTGGCCTGCGCCGAAGAAATGGCCGCAAGGCCGGGCTGGCGCGTCGCTTTTCACTTCGATCCGATCCTGGATTATCCGGATTGGGAAAAAGAATACGCGGAAGTTTTTCGCGAAATCTTCACGGCCGTGCCTCACGAAAAAATCGCCTGGGTCAGCCTGGGCTGCCTGCGCATGATGCCCCAGCTGAAGCCAATCATGGAAGAGCGTTTTCCAAAATCGGATGCTGCCGACGCCGAATGGATCACCGGCATGGACGGTAAATTGCGCTACTTCAAGCCGCGCCGCATTGAAATTTATCAGCAGGCGGTGAGTCTCATCCGCCAATGGGCGCCGGCGGTGACGATTTACCTTTCGATGGAATCCCCGGAGGTCTGGGAACGCGTGTTCGGCAAGCCCGTCACCAAACAGGATGTCTGCGCCCTCCTCGATCGCGCCGGAAAATCTATTGCGTCATGACTTTTGCGAAACGCACAAACTGGAACACGGCCCCGAATGCGCTCACGCAGGCGCTGGAACGCATAAAAACAGCGCCGGATTTTATTGACCTGACCGTTTCCAATCCCACGCTCTGCGGATTCCGCTACCTGGCGCCTGCACTCCTGCAAGGTTTTCAAAGTCCGCAGAATCTGCTTTATCAGCCCGATGCTCACGGCCTGCCTGAAGCGCGCCAAAGCATCTGCGCTTACTACGCGCGCCGGGGGGTGACGGTTTCTCCTGACCAGATTTTTATCACCGCTAACACCAGCGAAGCCTACACGTTCGTCTTTAAATTGCTGGCTGACGCAGGCGATCGCGTTCTGGCCCCGGCGCCGGGCTATCCCTTGATCGAATACTTGGCGGGCCTCAATGATCTAACACTGGAACGTTATCCGCTTTGCGATCGCAACGGTTGGAGCACAGACCTCAAAACGCTGGCCGGCCTGCTCACGGCGGAAACCAAAGCGCTCATGCTGGTGCATCCCGCAAATCCAACGGGGAATTATGCCGCAGCCGAGGAACGCGCGGCGCTGATTGATCTTTGCACGCGTTTTGCAACGCCGATCATTGCGGATGAAGTTTTCTTTGATTTTGCCTGGGGCCCACAGGATCGTTTTGAAAGTTTCGCCTCAAACAACCGGGGGTTAACCTTCACCCTCAGCGGCATTTCAAAAATTCTTGGTCTGCCGCAGATGAAACTCTCCTGGATCGTGGTCACGGGCCCTGAAGCCCTGCGCCGCGAAGCCTGCCGGCGCCTTGAAATCATTTCAGACACTTATCTTTCGGCCAGCACGCCCATTCAAAACGCACTGCCTTTCTGGTTCGGCCGCGAAGAGGCCATCTGCGGCGAGATTCGCAGCCGGATTCGGGAGAATCGCGCCCTGCTGGAAAAAGCATTCGGCACGCACACGCGGATCAAGCTGTCCAAGGGTTCTGGCGGCTGGACTTCGGTTCTGGAGATGCCGGCGGATAAGCCGGATGAGGAGTGGGCCCTCTATTTTTTGGAAAACTTTCAAACCGCCCTGCACCCGGGCTATCTTTTTGACTTGCCTGCCGAAAAATCCTATCTCGTGGTGAGTCTGCTCATCCCGCCCGACAAAATGCATCAAGGGCTCGGGCGATTGAAGCTCGGACTAAACTGACCCATAATACAACAAGGCCAACGCTCCGGACGCGTTGGCCTTGCTGTAATACTTGTACTCTACTGTTGGCGTTGTGTCATTCACGCCGGGAGGTGCGTGTAAGCTAGCATCGTCGCAGGTGCTCCGATACTGCGCTTCACACCCCGGGAGGTGCGTGTAAGCTAGTCGAGAACCACATCACCGCGCTCGCCCGTGCGAATGCGGATGGCATCTTCAATCGTCGAGATGAAAATCTTTCCATCTCCGATTTTGTTGGTGCAGGCCGCTTTACGGATCGCATCGACCAGTTTAGCCACCTGAGAATCATGCGCCACAACCTCGAGCTTGGTCTTCGGCAGCAGATCTACCTTGAACTCACGGCCGCGGAACTGCTCCGTGATGCCCTGCTGTTTGCCATGGCCTACGATCTCCCAGATCATCATGCCGGGGCAGCTCAAGGCATCCAGGGCCTCCTTCACCGCCATCAGCTTCTCACGCCTAATAATCGCTTGAATCAGTTTCATAAAGTTTCCTCCGTTCGATATCCGTTAAGTTTACCGGGACATGGGGGTTTCAGAATATTTGTCCAGCTTCACACCCACATAACCGGGCGTACCCATTTCCGGAATATCGAGACCCTCGATTTCGTCCTCAGGTTTGACGCGATTGCCAACAAGCAGGTCAATACCTTTGAAGACCAAAAAGCCTACAATGCCGACATACACGACGTTGGCAAGAACGCCAATCACTTCCGCGGTAAACTGGGATGGATCGCCGTAAAAGAGACCTTTCACGGTCCCCGCCACGCCATTCCAACCATCCCCGTAGGTGCCATCCGCAAAAAGCCCCAGGGCCAAAACGCCCCAAGCGCCATTGACACCATGCACGGCCACTGCGCCGACGGGATCGTCGATCTTAAGAACACCCTCTACAAAAAACACCGCTTCCACCACCAGCACGCCGGACACCAGCCCGATAAAACAGGCAATCGGAGCCGTGACAAAGGCGCACGGAGCGGTAATCGCCACAAGCCCTGCAAGCAAACCGTTGCACATCATGCTTGGATCCGGTTTCTTGGTGCGAAACCACCACATCCACAAGGTCGCAGCAAGCGCACCTGTGGCTGAGGCAAGCATCGTATTCGTCGCAACCACAGCGATTCTTAAATCGCCGCCGGCTAGAGTGGAGCCCGGGTTAAATCCAAACCAGCCAAAAGCCAAAATGAACGTTCCGATGACCGCCATCGGAATGTTGTGGCCGGGAATAGCGTTCGGAGAACCATCGCGATTGAACTTTCCAATGCGCGGGCCAAGAATAGCCGCACCGACAAGCGCCAGCACACCGCCCGTCATATGCACCACGGAAGAACCGGCAAAGTCCACATGCCCATGCCCTAACCCGAAGTTGGTGCCGAGCGTCGCAAGCCAGCCGCCGCCCCAAACCCAGTTACCATAAATCGGATAAATGATCGTGCCTACGAAGATACCGTAAATAAAAAATGCGCTGTATTTCCATCTCTCAGCCATGGACCCGGTCGGAATCGTAGCTGTCGTGTCCATAAACACCATCTGGAAAAGAAAGAGCGCAAACAAGGCCACGTCATAGGCCTGTCCCGTCAAACAAAAACCCTTCAATCCAATTAGCCCGAAGGATTTACCTAAAAGCGTAATGGTGAACTCATGGTTAAGCCCGGCATAACCTCCGAGTGTTGCCACCGGCCCAAGTCCGCCGAACATAAACGCAAAGCCGCACACATAGAAACCCAGCATACCCAGCGGATAAACCATGAAGTTCATCGCCATGGTATGCGCGGCATTTTTCGCGCGAGTTAAACCGGATTCCACCATCGCGAAACCCGCCTGCATGAACATGACCAGAAAACCCGTGATCAACGTCCAGACAAAGTTAATGGCCACTTTGTTGTGCCCAACAGTCGCGGCCACTTCTGCCAATGTCGGTGCACCGGCAACTGCCGCCGTAATATCCGCCGCCGTTCCCGTATTGGCTCCGCTCGGATCCGCAGCTGACGGTGCGGCCAAAGCGATTCCCGGGAGCAGCACGCTGGCTGCAAACAATCCCAGAAACACCCAGAACTTCACTCCATTTAACCTCATAGAATCCTCCTGTTGTAAACTGGCGCGGGGCCCCTTATGACCCCGCTCGTTGGGCTCGCTAATGCAACCCTCATGCCATTTAAGCCGCTTGCCGGGGTTTCAAATACCCCTCGCAGGGTAACTCTTTCATTCGCAGGGAGTTATAAAATTGATATTTTTTTGATGTGTCTTTTTCTACCTTGCACAATTTTGACAATCCGGACAAAATTGTTTCACGATACAAAATCGGCATCCAGGCGCCTCCCGCAAACCGCCGTGTCTACAAAACCGTCTTAAAGATGGCATGAGATTTACATGGGATTTACTTGCCAGAGCCCTCTCGGGCTGTTAGACTCGAAATCTCGCACGCAAATCCTCAAAAATGCAGGCCTGCGCCCTTTCGCGACCGTTTCGCTTCCAAAAGCAGGTATATAATGAAGGTTGAGCATGGCTAAAATCAAATCTACCCGCGGACTTTACCCCATCCCGGAACATCAGATCCGCTGGGTCGGCATTATTTTCTTCATCATTATTCACGGCGTGGGCCTGATCGGCACCCCTCTCTACATCTGGCACTACGGCGTAACCAAAGCTGAGTGGTTTCTTTTGTCGGTCTATTTCGTCTGCACCAGCCTGGCGATCACCGTAGGGTATCACCGGCTTTTCTCGCATGTGACCTACAAGACCAATACCCTGTTCCGGTTTCTTCTGCTCTTTTTCGGCGCCGCAACTTTTGAGCAATCGGCCCTTAAATGGTCTTCGCAGCACCGCCAGCACCACCAGTTCACGGATACTCCCCAAGACCCTTATGACATCAGCAAGGGTTTTTGGTATGCCCATGTAGGCTGGATTTTATTTTATAAGCACCGCGTCAATTATGACAATGTGCCGGACCTGAAATCTTCCAAACTGGTGATGCATCAGCATCACTGGTACAGCATTTGGTCGGTGGGTGCCGGCATGATCATCCCCATGGCCATCGGGTTCTGGATGGGGCATCCGTTGGGCGTTTACATCATGACGATCTGCCTGCGCATGGCCTTGGTTGCCAATTCGGCGTTTTTCATTAATTCCTACGCGCACATGGTGGGCTCCCGGCCCTACGACAAAACAATTTCAGCGCGCGATCATTGGCTGGGCGCATTCCTTACCAATGGCGAAGGCTACCATAATTTTCACCATAAATTTCCTAATGATTACCGCAACGGCATCCGCTGGTACCAGTGGGACCCGAGCAAATGGGTGATTTTTATTGGGTCGAAATTGAACCTCGCCCACGACCTGAAACGCACCCCTAACTCCATGATCCTGGCCGCGCGCACCGCCGCCTAACCCTTTTTCACGGGGTGCCTACTATGGGAAAAATCAGAGTCTTGTTCGTCTGCATTCATAATTCGGCCCGCAGCCAGATGGCGGAGGAACTTCTCCGCCAAAAAGGCGGCGATGCCTTTCAGGTTGAAAGCGCGGGCATCGAACCCGGCACGCTCAATCCCCTGGCAGTCGAGGCGCTCAAAGAGGTGGGCATCCACATTGCCGGCAAGAAAACGCAAAGCGCGCTTGAGTTGTACAAACAAGGCAGGCATTACGACTACGTCATTACGGTGTGTGACGAAACCAGCGCTGAAAAATGCCCGCTTTATCCGGGGTCGGTTCAGCGCCTGCACTGGGGGTTTAAGGATCCTTCGGCGTTTCAGGGCAGTTGGGAAGAAAAACTTGCCCGCACCCGCGAAGTGCGCGATGAGATTCTGAAAAAAATCACCCGCTGGATCCCCACCGTCTCATGAAAAAAAAATTTTCTTTCCTCGATCGTTATTTAACCTTCTGGATTTTTGCCGCGATGGCCGGCGGCATTGCGCTCGGACATTTCGCCCCTGCCCTAACGCAATCTATCGCGGGCATGCAGACAGGCACCACTTCCATCCCCATCGCTCTCGGGCTCATCCTGATGATGTACCCGCCGCTGGCAAAGGTGAAACATGAAGAACTCAGCCTTGTCTTTAAGGATAAAAAAATTCTGGCGCTCAGCCTGATTCAAAATTGGCTTTTGGGGCCCGTGCTGATGTTCGGCCTGGCGCTGATTTTTCTGCGGGGCACGCCCGCTTACATGAACGGTTTAATTCTCATCGGCCTGGCTCGCTGTATCGCCATGGTGATTGTCTGGAATGATCTTGCGGAGGGCGATACGGAATATGCGGCAGGCCTGGTGGCTTTCAACAGCCTGTTTCAGGTGCTGTTTTACAGTGTCTACGCTTATTTTTTCATGACCCTCCTGCCAGGCTGGTTCGGCTTGCAAGGCAGTGTGGTTAAGATCTCCATGAGTGAGATCGCAAAAAGCGTATTGATTTACCTGGGGATTCCTTTTCTGGCGGGATTTCTCACACGCGTTGCTTTGCTGCGTGTTAAAGGCCAGCAATGGTATGAGGGAGTTTTTATTCCGGCGATTAGCCCGCTCACTCTGACGGCTCTGCTCTTTACCATCGGGGTGATGTTCGGCCTCAAGGCGGAAACAATGTTACAATTACCCGGGGACGTCCTGCGGATTTCCATTCCCTTGCTGATTTACTTCGTCGTGATGTTTTTTGTGAGTTTTTGGATGGGGAAAAAAGCAGGCGCAGATTACTCCAGAACCGCAACGCTGTCATTCACCGCAGCCAGCAACAACTTCGAACTCGCCATTGCCGTGGCCATCGCGGTTTTCGGTGTCAATTCCGGCGAAGCTTTCGCGGCCGTGATCGGCCCGTTGATCGAAGTACCCGTCATGATCCTGCTTGTCAACGCCGCGTTACACTTCAAAAAAACCAGTCTGGCTTAGCGGACATAAATCGGGTTGGAGATGATCCAGATTTTATCATTGAGATAAACCTCCACCCGGTAGACCCCGAACCCGTCCGCCTCGCCTTCCCATTGATCCCCGCTGACGGACTTCCATTCCTTGCCGTCTTTGAGCACCCGTATCCGGGCCGACTCAGGAAGAAATACGCGCAGCTTCAGGCCTTTGTGAAATTTGACGGACTCCCCCATCATCACGCGGCCTTTGGCCGACAAGGCCTCGAAGAAGAAACTGCGGATCGGCTTGACCACGTCAAATCCGATGTAAACATGCCCCTTTTTAAACGCTTCAAAGATTCCCTTGCGTGAAAAATCGTTTGCAAGCGCGTGCGTCTGCACCGCTTCAAACATGGCGTCATAACTGTCAAGTGCCATGCCCAGGAAACGAAAGCGCTGATGCGCATCCACCGCGCCAATGCCGACGAATTTTCGTTCCACGAGAATTTCATCCCACTGCTTCAAGGCCGCATCCGGCCGCTTCACGTAGGAATACATCAGGTGCCTTGGGGAATAAACAAAAGATTTTGTGCCGATTTTGACGTATCCGTCCTCGTAAATTTCAGCCGGCAAATTAAAAACCTCCATGCCCGTCACCATCGGCCGCAAAGACCAATCCGTCCAGGGGTTGAGTTTCAGCTGGGCATGGCAGATAAAACTGGCGGCGCCTGACTTCTGGACTTCCTTCAGGATTTTCCGCGTGTCCTGCTTGATGCTGATCTCATTTTCAACTCCCAAAACACTCAGATGCCCGGACGGCGTGGAAAGCTCGGTACCCACCAGCACCAAAACATGGCCGTGGAATCCTTCTTTTTTTTCCTTCAGCCAGCGCAGATTGTCATGGTCGGTAATGATTACAAAATCGACGTGTGCCCGCTCGGCAGCATTCACCACTTCGTCGAAACCGCCGGTCGAATGGTGCGAGTAAAGGGTGTGGACGTGAACGATTCCGCTGTAATCCAGGTAGCCGGGAGGCAGTCCGGGGATGGCTTCCAGGGCCCGGCGCTGCGGCCCGTTCAGAAAAGGCATGGCCGCGCAGCCGGAAAAAAGCAGGAGACAGCTTGCCAGCGTAACTTGTTGGATTTTGCGGAGCATAAAACGCGAGCTCGAACTCGCGAAACTAAAACGCCGTATGCAAAAATGAAGACGTTAAAAACATTCTCTCAGGGGGCCCGTAAAAGCCGTAATTATAGGCCGTTTTCGGTAAAAAATAAAGCTCGTACAAAAGCCGCGCGCGAACTCAAAAATGAATGAAACAGTTGGCCAGAATAAAAATGCCAAAGCCGGCGATCACCGCACTTGTCGCATGGTTGAAAAAAGACAGGATTTGTTTACTGCCGGCCCTCTGCAATTTTGAAACCAGCATGGCAATGAGCCCCCACAAAACGCATTCGCCTAAAAAAATACCTCCCGCCGCTGACAGGCTCAGGAATATCGAGGGCTTGTAGCTAAATAGTCCGATCCCCGCATAGATCGAGGAGTACAGCACGTAGGAAACAGGGTTGGATACCGTAAAAACCAATGTGGTAAAAAAAACGCTGTGATGCGATGAAAATTTGTCCACCTCTGGATTTTGATTCTGCTCTTTCATGTAATGCTTGAGCCCCAGGTAAAGCAGAATCAGGCCGGCGCACAGGCGGAAAAGAAAATTGTCTTCGATTTCAAGAAAAAGATGCGTCAGGCCGTGCAGGGCATACGTGGACATGAACACGCAAAAAGCGCCGCCGACGGCCACCCCCAGCCCCGCCATCAACCCCGTCGCGCGTGAATGATTGATGCTTTTCCGCAGGCAAAAAGCGCCGATGGGCCCTATCGGCGTTGCCGTAATAACCCCGATCAGAAAACTTTTAAAAAATAGGCTGATGATTTCCATAAAAAATTCCTCGTCCGCAGCAACGTTCATGAAAAAACCCTCCGGCGCTTGCGCCGAAGGGCTGTACGGTGACGCTGAAGCTTAATTTTAGGGGATGAAGCCGGACAGATCAAACGAAACTTTACGGCATTGTGAAAAGGGAGTAGCTAATACCACCGGTCAGTGCTAAATTGCCCGCATGGATACTTGTTTACGCATGACGGCGGGATTTGCTAAAAGCCCCTTTGGAACATGCCTCATTGCCGAAACTCCGCGCGGCATTTGCCACCTTTCCTTTGTCGCGCCCAAAAAGGCCGCCGCGGCCTGGCGGAAGTTACAGCAGGCGTGGCCGCGCGCCGTATTGTGCCGAGATGATGCGCGCGCGCTGTTTTTAATCAAAAGAATTTTTACCCGCCCGAAAAGGCCAAAGTCCGGCGCTGCTTTTTTACGCATTTTTGCCAAAGGCACGCATTTTCAAAGACGTGTCTGGAAAGCGTTGTGTAAAGTTCCGCAGGGAAGGTTGACGACCTACGGGCATTTGGCCGCGGCCGTCGGAAATCTTTCAGCCGCCCGCGCTGTGGGTTCGGCAGTCGGCGCAAATCCGGTGGCCTACCTTATTCCCTGCCACCGGGTCATCCGCAAAACCGGTTCACTCGGCGAGTACCATTGGGGCCGGGCGCGCAAACAAGCCCTGCTTGCCTGGGAAGGCGCACCCCTCCAGTTAATGAGACAGCGCCAGGAAGATCTTATCTTGCGGCGTGCGCTTTAAATCCCATGCAAGGCCGAGGCGGGACAGGGCGTAGATAAACCATTTACTGGGATCCCAATAAAAGTTTTTGTACCCATTGCGGTAATCATTGGGAAATTTATGATGGAAATTATGATAGCCCTCGCCATTTGTCCATAAGGCCCAAAACCAGCTATCGCCCGCCGAAGCGGCCGCATCGAAGGGTTTCTCGCCGGCCATATGCGCGCTTGAATTAATGAAGAAAGCCATGTTCAGCACCAGCGTCACCCGCAGGCAAAAAGTCATGAGCAGCGCCCCCAAAGGATGGCCAATCCCCCAGCCGATCAGCATCGGCAAAAGCAATCCGGAAGCTACGGACCATAAATCGTAATGCTCGTGCTGATGCAGAATGAGTTTATCTTTGGATAAATCAGCCACGTTCTTAAAATTGACATCATGTTTATAAAACATGATCCAGCCCATGTGGCAATAAAAAAAACCTTTCTTGCTGTTGTGCGGATCCAGCTCCGTGTCCGTAAATTGATGATGCTGCCGGTGCTGTGAAGCCCAGCGCAACGCTGATTTTTGAAAAGTCGCCGCGCCGAAAAACAAAAGCAGAAAGTTCATGACCGGACGCGTTTTGAATGTGGCATGCGAATAAAACCGGTGATAACCCACCGTAATCGCAAAACTTGTAGCGGTTAAATAGAAAAAGAAGAGCAGGGCCTCAGAAACAGCCAGGCCGCGTTGAAAGTAAATGTAGAGAGGGGTTCCGAGAATGCCCACCAGCGCAATGACCGGCATAAAAATGGCAGCCATCCAGCGGGTACGTCGTATCGGCGGTGAAAAATCACCCATAACTCGGGCCTCCTCGAGCGTCTAGTCCGTATCCGCGTTCGCAAGCACGGTAAGAACGAGCGGATTTACCGCTGAAGACACGGCCAGATTTTTCTGAATCTTTTGCACCATGTCCCCCACTGAGTTATTCAAAACGAAAGCTAATTCGCCGGTAATCCCTTTCACGGAATGTTCCAGCTTCTGCCTTTTCCTTTTGTCTTTCTGGGGCTCTTTGCTGCAGGACTCAGAGCGGATGGTTTCCGCCAGGGTCCAGGCGTGGCCGAATTCTGACTCTTTTTTATGGCCCGTCTTGAAATATTCCAGAATCGCAAGCGCCTGCTTGACAGAGATCAGCCGGCTGAACCCCGAATTTTCCAGGGAACTCTGCGGGATAATGAAGCGCACCTTCCCGTGATTCAGCGACACAGGGACAAGGGAATAACTGCCTTCCTGAGGTTTTGCCGCAGCCGCCGCAATGACCGCGGACACGCGGCAGAGACCGTGCGTCACGTGGAACAGCAAGTCTTCTTTCTCGAGGGGCTTATTCACGGATCGAGCCCCGGTGGAGTCCTGCCGAACGCTTCGCGGCCTGGCCCACGAACTTTTCAGAAGCGCCTTTCTCTGCAAAATCTGATTCTTCCGCCGCCAGCGGATGTTTTTTATCAAACACCGGTTTTTTCGCTTTGACCTCAACCACGGTCGCCGCAACGACCGACAAGGGCCCGGCATAAAACCCGGCACTTTTATCTTCCGCAAAGGCGGGCCGTGAAAATACGGCGCACGCGGCGCCGATCCCAAAGACAAAAGCTCTCTTGATTTTCATAAAGACTTCACGCTTTCAACAACAAAATGTCATTTCAGGGAAAAACAGCCTGATTGGGCTCAGAATACGCGAAGAATCTTGTCGCTTCTCTCATGGAGGGTAGCCATCGATCTAAAAGAAGCGATGAATCGACGCATGAGCTTAACAGAAAAGGGGCTCGATAGATACAGGTATTCCCCGCATTAAACAGGGAGCGGCAGGCACGAACTCTCGCGCCTGCCGCTTTAAAAACTTTACCAGCCTGGTGGACTACGCCTGCTTCGTAATCGTCGTGTACCCCACAAACAAGGCTGAAAAACCGATGAGGATCGTCACGATCTTCTCAATCGGCGGAAATCCCCCCAGCACCATATGGAGCAAGTTTGTCCCCATAAGCGCCTGGTAACCCAACACGATCCCGCCAAGAACCAAAAGCCAAGTCACCAGCGTCAGTAGCATCTTCATGAACGCCTCCTTGAGTTAAGGTTGCAAGAGCCTGGATTTCAAAAAACACATCCTTAATGGGGATATCGGCAGGAATCCAAAAATAAATAGCGCTGGAAAATAGCTGTCACTCAGGCTTGCCGGGAAGTTTCGGGTTTGGGCTTCCAGCGGCGATGGGCCCATGACCATTGTTCGGGGTATTCGCGAATGTGGCTTTCAAGCATTTCATTGAGGCGCCGGGTCACACTGGTTTCCCAATCGACCTCCCCCGGCGGCAATGGCACTTGCGGAAGCACCAGAATTTCATACCGGCCCATGCCTTTCCTTAAACAGTACGCAGGGATGAGCACACAATCGGTTTTCTTAGCCAAACGGGCGGGCAGCGATGTTGTCGCGGTAGGCGTCCCAAAAAAATCAATCCAAAGGCCGTCTTTGCCATCCCACTGATCAATCAACACGGCGACGACATGATTGGCCTTCAGCTCTGTCAATGCTTCGCGGATGGCGTTTTTTTTGGGGATGGGAATGACGGTCGTGGCCCGCCGCAGGTCATCAATGGCTTTATCCAGATATTTATTCTTGAGACTCTTCACAATGACGGAACAGGGAATCCCGGTCAGATAGAAAAAGAGCTCCAGGCATTCCCACGACCCCAAATGAGAAGTGATCAGGATGACCCCCTTCCCCTGAGTCAGGGCCGCGTCCATATTCTCTTTTCCTTTAATCACAAAGTTGCGAGCCGCGTGTTTCTTGATCTTTTTAATCAGGAACAAATCCAGAATGGACTGGGCCGTGTTCTCGAAAGATTCGCAGACGATAGATTTTTTTTGTTCGCGGGAAAGCGTATCGCCATAAGCCCTGGCAAGATTGCCAAGCGCAATCTTTCTGCGCCCGCCCGCAAAGGCGTAAAAAAGACGGCCCGCGCATTTTGCAATCCAGCCCGAAAGCGAAAGCGGCAGCAGGTTAAGCACAAAAACCAACACCTGAACGGCGTAAAACTGACAAAGATAAATCACAAAACCTCGTTATGAATAGAAGACTGCCGGGCCTCAAAAGGACAGGGTAAGTCGGGCCACACTAAAGGTCAAACAAAAAAGCTGGCAAAAAAGCTGGCGTTCCTAAAGTCCTCGCGGGCTGTCAGGGTCAAGGATGCTTTTTCTGGCGGGCTTTCATGAGGGCAATCGCGTAATCCTTGAGACGGGTATCCTCGGAACTGGCGCTGCCCTCCAGAGCCTTCAGGTATTTTTGGGCTTTCGTCGCCAGCGGAGAATCCGGAAACTCCTTCAGCAGCGGATCCCAATAGGCGTGCACAGCTTTGACGGGATCGTCAAGATGACCGGAAGCGTAACCGGCTTTGTACAAAAACCGGCTGCGGAAAGCAAGCCTGCGGTCTTTGGCATCCAGTTTCTGAAAATAATTCAGCGCTTTTTGAGCCAGGGGTTTGCGTGACTGCGCATCCGACAGGCGTTCCGCCTGAGTCAGCCAATATTCTCCCAGCCGGAACAGGGCGTATTGACCGAGGCGGGCGGAAGAAAAAGCAGCGATTTGTTCGAGCAGAGCCGCATCGGTTTCGCGAAGCCCGAACAGGACAAGCCGTTCGCTGAATTCGGGATCGCCGCGCAACACCTTGGCCGCTTGTTCCTCTTCTGCTGAGGGCGGCACAACGGTGATCGTCACGGTTTCCGAGTCTTGCTCCAGGCCGTCTGCTCCGGAATGAAAGCGCGCCTTGACCTCGTACTCTCCGGGTTCTAAAAGTGGGAACGAACGGCTGAGTTCATCGTAAAGCAAAGCCCCTTCGGCCGCCACGGCTTCGCCGGGGGCCAGGGTCCTTTCTTTTAAGATGTAAAAACGGGTTTGCTCATAGCCCCAGGGTTTGAATTCAGCCGTTCCTTTTTTACGCACATAAAAAGCGAGCATGCCCGTCAGCGGGTTCAGGCTGAATTCCTGAAACAGGATGGGCTGGCCGGAAATATTTTTCAATTCTACGGTATAAAAAAGCGGGGCCAGAGGCGCCGCCTTGACCGGCTGCGCCTCAAAATGCAAGCGGATATCCTCAGGGCTGGCGGCATGCAGAACAAAAATCACGGAGCTCGCTAGAATCCCCAAAGCTGTCAAGACCCCAAACCGGAAAATCTTCATGGGGCTTTATCCTCTCTTAGAGTGTAGATCGTTTTCCCGCTGTAATGTCTGGACTGAAACGTGTTCGCTTTGCCCGCGGCCATGATTTCACCGTCCTCATGCTGTCCGTTCTGTGTGTGGCCGACTTCGTGCGCGACGACAAGCCGCACAATAGGTTCATAGGCAATCTTTTTACTCCGTGATATCTCACGGAATATTTCCGGGAAAAAGAGCGCGGCGTTAAAATTTCCCCTCAACGCTTCGGCAATACCCGCTACCCAGCCGTCCGAAAAAGGATCGCCGTCTTCATCCGTGCCGGGTTCAAAAGCGGTCAGCAGGGTCACCCCCCAATAATTCTCGCGAGGCTTGAGCTGCCGGGTAGGCAGGACCGCGGAAATAACATCCGCCGGAGAGATTTCCCACTGGCCCAGATGCCTCTGAAAAGGCACGTCGTTTTGCGTCATGGCTTCCTCAACAGTCACTTCCACAAAAGCTTCTTTCATAGCCTCCGCCAAAAGGGAGGTATCCAAAGTTTGAGGCAAGAGGGTTTCATCATCATCTTCGTAAAGTCTGTATGGCTGGCCCGCCATGTCCTGAGAGATGTTGCCCCGGACAATCACTTCATCGTTTAAAAACCAGGGATTGTTACTGCTAAAGAGCACTTTGAGACTGACGGCACCTACCACGATCCTTCCGTCCGTAAAATAATCTTCCTTGCCCTCATTTTCACTGTCGGAGAAGTTACGGTCCAGTTCGATCACGCTCAATTTTCCTTTGGGGCTGACGGATTTGACCTTCCCCGTATAGACAATCTCGTCGGCCGCGGCCATCGAATCACGTTCGACATGCAGTTTGCGCCACACAATAAACGGCGGGCTGATATTCTCATCCGGAACAAAACTGCCATCCGGAAAAACAAGCGCCCGGCCGTTGGCATCCATCAGCGCCATATCTTCAACCGTTTTTTGCTGGCAAGCCGCGGCCATTTCAAAGTTATCGCCGGGTTGATGCGTGGCATGAAAAGCCACTGCGGCCTGCCCCTGCGCTGAGGTGCTGCTGACGCTCTGCTCAAACGTCCCGATGTTGGGATTACCCCGGTTATCATAGCCCCGGCTGCCGTTTAAATCCACGGCAGGATCATCCGAGGGGTCGTCGATATCAAAAGCAGAAAAATAAATGTTTTTAGGTTTTTCAGGCAACGGCTGTAATTTGGCATGCACCACGACCTTGTCGTGAAAGAGCGGATCCTCAACGCTTTGGCCGTCCGGGTAGAGGCGGTCCTGCACCCAATTGCCATCGGTGCCGCTCACGCTGACGCCGCTGACTTGATGATGCGTAAGCTGAATTTCCTTGTGGCAAAGCTCGCTGCCCTGAGGGGAGAGAACGCGGATCATGAGCTGCTGGTCTTTGAGCGCCAGACTGCGCAGTTTGGCCCGGTAGAAAAATGCCGCACGGCCATCGCCTTTGGTGGGCACCATGATTTTCGGCTGATAATCACCCCGGCTGGTTACGGAAACCAGGGCTTTTTTCGGATCAAAAACTTCAAACTCCATCTGCCAATTGCGCGTTCCTGAACCGGGCCTGTCTACATCCACACCCGCGGTCTGCGGTGTTTCTTCCAGACAAACCGCTTTCTCGATCGAATCCGAATTGATCTCGCCAACTTCGGCATCCACCTGCTGGCCGCAAGACTGCATCGCAGGGTCTTCATTCTCCACACGAATACGGTAACGCCCCATGGCCGGAAAATTGTATTCAATCGTGGTGCCAGAACCTTCAAACACAGTGGCATTGCTGCGGGTAATGATCCATTTTAGTTTTTTGCAAGCCGGAATATCCGGCACAGACGTTTTGAGTTCCACTTTGGTGTTAGAACAAATACGGAAGGCTTCCCCGTAGGCTTCCTCTTCGAGGTACTTGGCTTCAATGGGTCCCACGGTGCACACATTCAGCTGCAGCGCATCTTCGCTGCAGCAGCCGCAGCGGCCTGTGGCCTGATAAACGCCCGAGTCTTTGGGGGTAAAAGGATAATCTTTGACGGCTTCTTTGACGCCGGCCAGCTCGCCCTTCGGGTCTTCAACAAACCACAAAAGCTCCTTATGGCAGTCCGCATCATCAGGATTGGGCTTGGCTTTAAAAATCACAGGATCTCCCTGGCAAACAGCGGCCTGCTTGCCTTTATTCTTACCCGCCACTTCAATAAAGCGGTCTTTAATTTCACAAACCTTGAGCGGCGCGTCAGAAACCAGAGGATCATCGATTTGCTGCAGCGCGCTGTCCGTCACCTTGGCCTCAATCTTAACCGGCGCCGCCGCAACCGGCGCTTCATAAATTTCAGAAGCTCCCTGATAATCCGCTAAACACAGCCCTGCGTCCGGCTTCCAGTCGTAATGCGCAGGATCATCCAGAGTCTCTTTGGTTTTTGGACACTGCAAGGCTTCAGAGCCGCACTGCGCCTGAAGCACATCGAAATCTTGCGCGCGCGCATCGATAAGAGTCACGTCATTGACACAAAGCACGGGCCGCGGTGAACGCACCCCTTGTTTCAAATAAAGCTTCAGCCCCTCCTTTTGCGCCCAATCCAGCTCAAGACTGCATGCGCCGCTTTGATGGCTGGACTCTTCAGCTTTCAGCGCGGCCTCAAGAGCTGTTCTTTCCGCGTCTTTTCTGGAAAGCGCCGCGGCGGCCGACGCAGCACCGGTTTTTCTGGAACCATTGACAGCGACGACTTCTACTTTTGCTTTCAAAACAATCGGCGCAGGTTTGTCTTTCGTCTTGCCGCCCTGATCCGTCACCTCCGCCCGGATTTCAATCCACCCCGGTTTTTTGCCGGCCTTGATTAACAATGCGGGTCCGTCGTTTTTCCCGACGATTTCAGCACCTTCCACCGTCCATGTGTATTTCATGGCATCTTCCAGCAGCAGGTTTTTGAGACGATAAAGCCCGCTGTCGGCTGCTTTACATTTCTTGGCCAGCACATCAAAATCCCAAGCCTCGATTTTAAATCCCGCATGCTCATTGATGCGAATAACGTTCTGGCCCTGCGGCAGCACCCACTCGGCATGCGGCTTGGTGCCTTCGCCCCATTCGGTCTGGCACTCGCAGCGGCAAACCGGCGGGACCTCAGCAGGCGGCGGCTGAACGGTCGTACCCCCTTTGGGCATCGGGGGCATCTTGGGCAGCGGCGGCATCCACGGTGTTCTTTCATCCTCCGGCGGGGTCTTGGCAGGCGGCTGGCCTTCCTTCGGCATGGGGGGCATTTTAGGCAGTGGCGGCATCCACGGCGTTCTTTCATCTTCCGGCGGAGTTTTTTGCGGTTCCGGGGCCTTCGGGGGCGGCGGCTGATTTTCTCCGGGACAGTTTTCCTTGTTTTTAAACTTAAAACCCAACAGCCGGACTGCCTCAAAAGAAGGCGTTTTCCCCGCGGCCAGATCCTTGCAGCACAAGGGCACGTCCTCGGCAAGTTTAGAGCCGTTCTTTCCGACAACCGAGAGGCGCGTGCACTCGCCAAAGTTGCCGCTGAATTCTGCAGATTGGCCGGACGCCAGTTTTTGGCTTTTGGCTCCTCGCACCTGAACTTCCACTTCTTCCTGCCAGAGGTTAGTGAATGTCAGCGAGGTCAATTCACAGCACGGCTTTTTGTCCGCCGGTGTAATCGTCGCAGGAATTTCATAAGTGACGGCCTTGCCGTTTTGCTTCGCTTCAATTTCTACCGTCGCACCCCCGTCAAAGTGCGGATCGATGGGAAACTCTACGACCGTAATCACCGATGGCGGCGGGATTTGCCGGGGCCCCGAAGAGTCTTTATCATTTCTGTGCTTCATGACTTGGTAAATCAAGGTGGCAGCTTCGAGAGCCACCGCTGCCGTATTGCCTCCCCCTCCTCTGGAGCCGCCGCCTTCGCCGCCCGTGTTGACCCGCGGCTCCCCGTCATCTTCATTGGCAAAAGCCGGGCAAGAAGGGAGCGCCAGAGCGCAGGCCATCAGCACAAGCAAAACTTTAGCCGCGAACTTCACTGGGGCTTTCCGGAGGTTGATAATTTTTTCTGGCCGTGGGCATAAAATCAAATGGCAAGCGGCGCACTTGCCCCGCCACTGTTTTACCATCCTTGGTTTTAATTCTGACAGATACTACATCCAGGGGTTGGCCATTGTCGGTCAGGATTTCCATCACCGCGAGATCCGGCCTCGGCCGGTAAATTTGTCCGAACACCGTCACTTTGTTTTTATCTTGGGTCTCGTAGTATTGGTGGGCGTAGGGCTGACTGCCGTTTAAAACGACTGTCATTTCATCCGATGATTTTTTGGACCGGCTCAAAAAGCCGCAGAAAAGAAAAAGGCTGCCCAGAATGACAAAACTAAAAGGGGATTTTAGTCTACGCATCTTCACCGGTCTCTTGTGACAGCGTTTAAACCCACGGACCGTCTGGATTCGTTTGAGGCTAAACGCCGATATCCTCATTCCAGAGTTCCGGCCGCTGGCGGATGAAATCACGCATGAGCCGCTTGCATTCTTCGGACTGAAGGTTGATCAGTTTCACGCCCCGGCTTTGCGAATAGCCTTCGGGCCCCTGAAAAGTTTCGTTCTCGCCGATCACAACCGTGGGAATTTTGTAAAGCAGGATCGTGCCCGTGCACATATCGCAGGGCGAAAGCGTGGAATAAATCACGCACTTTTGATAATCGGCGGCTTTGAGCCGGCCCGCGTTTTCCAGGCAATCCATTTCCGCATGCAGCACGGCCGATTTCTTTTGCACGCGCCGGTTGTGCCCGCGCCCGAGGATCGCGCCGTCTTTGACCAGCACCGAACCGATCGGAATGCCGCCTTCCGCAAGTCCCCTGCGCGCTTCCTCAATCGCAGCCGTCATGAATGGATCATGTTCGCTCATAAAAAACTCCGGCAGATTCGTTAAGCGGGAATGGCGGAAAGGGAAAGCTGGAGCTGCAAAGGCGGCAGGCTGATCAGTTCGCGCCATTGGCCGTAGGCCTGCTGAAAATGCTCATGGGCTTCGCGAATTTTCTGGCCGGCTGCAAGCTTGATTTCTTCGGAATGGGCCGCCATCTGTTCTTTCACGAGAACGCGATAATTCCGGACGGCATCCTCCCACCCCTCAAGCCGCTGACGCACAAGCACGTACTGAGCCTGAAGCTGTTCAAGCGGTTTGGCAACGAACGGCTGCATGGCAAAACCCTGAAGCAGGTGGCTCGTACTCGCTTTTTCACCAGCCAGACGGGCTTCGAGAATTCTGAACTTTGACGTGCGTTTCAACTCGTGCACTAAACCCAAAAAAGCCATGCCGCGGATAAGCCATTTGCTTGGATCAAAATCGAACCAGCGGATGCCGTTGCGGTAGTCCACGGGAAACTTGTGGTGAAAATTGTGGTAGCCTTCGCCAAAGGTAACCAGCGCCACAAGCCAATGATCCTTGGCCGTCGCGTTCACATCGTAAGTCGACTTGCCGAACATGTGACAGACTGAATTAATGCAGAAAGTGGAGTGATACACAAACGTGATTCTCAGACACACGGCAAGCAAAAACGCGCCAAGCGCATGCCCGAAACAAGCGCCGATCAACACCGGCGTGACGATGCCCGCGCCGGCGCACCAAAGCAGGTAATTTTTAT
Organism: Candidatus Omnitrophota bacterium; assembly: GCA_023247135.1. GTDB lineage: Bacteria > Omnitrophota > Omnitrophia > Omnitrophales > Aquincolibacteriaceae > JAHFHB01. The sequence continues at coordinate 1,551 of JAHFHB010000001.1, read as the reverse complement.
GCTGATGCATCACCATCGGGTCTTTCTGTAAATCCAGCGCATTCTCGTAATGAATTTTGTGTTTCCAGAAAATCAGCCAGCCGATGTGGGCGTAGAAAAATCCCTTTTTAATGCTGTAGGGATCCATGTCCGTATCCACATAGCGGTGATGATCGCGGTGCTGGGATGCCCAGTCCAAAGCCGTCTGTTCAAAAGCGGCCGCCCCGAAGAATAAAAGAAGAAAACGAATGACTGGGTTAGCCTTGTAGGTGGTATGCGCAAAAAGACGGTGATAACCGACCGTAATCCCCAAGCCAGTGGCCCAAACATAAAAAACAAACAGAGCCAGTTCCGCACCCGAAACCCCATGATGCCAGGCATACAGCGGCCATCCGATCACACCGAGAACGGTCGTGACGGCAAAAAAGCCGATATTAAACCAAATCGTCTTTCTAACTGAATTGACAACTTCCATAAAATGCTCCTCTCACCTAACGATGACTACTTGAATTATACCTCTTTTGGGGCCCTAACACCCGGCCTATTCAAAGGTAAAATTTTTAAGTGTGGGCTAAGTGCATTTATCGGCATAAGTTACAGAAAACCGTACCCACCCGGTAACGGCGGCTGCAAACACAGGTTAGTCTTCGCTGAGTGCCGCGGCCGCCTGCACACCCGCCAGCGCCTTCTGAATAATGCCTTTACGAATGTAAATGGGCCGGATAAGTTCGCGCAGGCGTGGGATTTCGAGAGAAAAAAACAGTGCGCCGGTCAGGCAGGCCGTTCCGCCGATCATGAGGGTGTGGTCGGCTCCGATTTTTTGGGCAAGAAAACCCGCCCACAAACTGCCGAGCGGCGCCATCCCCACAAAAGACATCGTGTAAAAACTCATCACGCGGCCGCGCTTATTGTCATCCACAATCGTCTGCAGCACCGTATTACTCGCGGCCATTTCCATCATCATGCCGTAACCGGCCACAACGGTCAGCGGTAGTGAAAACCAAAGTGTGTGCGAGAAAGCAAACAGGATCAGGCTAAAACCAAAAATCGCGGTAGAAAGCGGCATCCAGCGTACAAGTCCGCGCACATGTTTCCTAGCCGCCAGAGACAGCCCGGCTGTGAGCGCGCCCAGGCCTGCGGAGCCCATGAGAAAGCCTAAAATTTTGGGGCCTCCGCCCGCCAGCCGGTCGGCGAAAATCGGCATCAGCATCATGTAAGGCAGTCCCATAAAACTGACGATGGCGAGCAGAAGAAGAATGGAGCGGATGGGTGAAGCAGCACCGAACGCATAATCAACGCCTTCGCGCAGGCTTTGCAGCACATTCCCCGCCGGCTTAAAATCAACTTTGCGTATTGTCATCGCGTAAAGGCAATAAATCACCGCCAGATAACTCAACCCGTCAACCAAAAAACAAATGCCTTCGCCGGAGGCCGCGATCAGCAGCCCCGCCACGGAAGGCCCCAGTAATCTGGCTCCGTTCACAATTGAGGAATTGAGCGCGATCTCGTTGCTGAGGTCAGCGCTATCTTCCACCATGTGAATCATGAATGAAGATAGCGCTGACCTCAGCA
>JAHFHB010000130.1 GCA_023247135.1 Candidatus Omnitrophota bacterium | reverse complement strand
CACGACCGGTTTGCATTACCAGGATATTCACTACCTGCTCAAGGCGTTTGACGAACTACTTGCGCGCGGGCATTCCCTGCTTGTGATTGAGCACAATATGGAAGTGATTCAGGCCGCCGATTGGGCTCTGGATTTGGGGCCGGAAGGCGGATTGAACGGCGGCCGGCTTGTCTACAGTGGGCCGCTGGCCGGCATTCTTAAGGCCAAGGGGTCTTACACCGGCGAATACCTCAAGAAATACCTCGGTCCTAAACGCTTGGCCGTCGCGCCCGCAGTCATTTGAAAATAGCCTTTCGTAGGTGTATCCTTTGACTAGAGCATGACTTGCGAAGGGATCGGGTTCTCTACGGAGAGGAAGGCGCGAGCCGCGTGGTTTTTCTGTCTACCCAAGGACTTCAATATGAGTTTCCGGATTTTTTGTAAGAAATTTTCAGGGAGGCCGTGGTGTGGCCGCCTGCCTGCTGGTTTTCTTATCCTTCTGCTAGTGGTTATTTTTATGCTCAACACGGCGACGGTTCGCCGCCGCAAGAGTGCAATTCTGCGCACGCAGACAGACCCGATCAAACTCAAGGATAAAATGGAAGAAATCAAAGACGGGGAAAAAGGGCCCGCGACGCCGCAGTTTGGCTGGTACGGCGGGGGCAATGGTTTTATGAGTAAGTCGCCGGTGGGGGTTCAGGCTCCGGCGGAACCGGCAAAAACAAAGGAGCCGGAGGAACCTTTTGGCGTCACGGAAGTGGATGAACCCAAGCCGGCTCCCAAAGCTCCCGACGCTTTGCCGCAAGAAGAGAACAGCCGGGATGAGTTTGCAGACGAAGATCAGGATGAACAAATTTCAGGCAAAGCCGATAATGCAGAGGATACTGCCGCTCCGGCCGGGAAAGGCAATGTTTCTGAAAAGGAGGCCGCGGTGGCAGGTTCCGATAAAAAAGATAAAGATTGGTGGGAAGAGATCTGAGTTGATCTTTGATTTTAGTGTTTGCCAGACGTGTAATTGACAACACTTCACTGTTAAAGGTATAGTGACCGCTCTGTTTAAAAAGTTTTTATGTCTTCATAATTAAGAAATCCAAACACGGACAAGATCGGAGATTTTTTATGAATCGTTACCGCCGCCTGAAAATGCATTTCCTGAATTACAAAACCAAGATCCTCATTACCCTCGGGGTTCTGCTTCTGGTCGTGCTTTCCGTCTGGGGCATGATGTCGCTGGAAAGTTACTATCGCAATATCACCCTGGCGCAACTGCCCATTACGCTCCTGATGGGCATGATTCACGCCGTCATTTTTGTTTACATGTACATGATCGTCTTCAGCGGCGGCCTCACGAAAATGGACAAGAAAGATATCAAAGGCAAAGACGTCAATATCCGTTTTTCCGATGTGATCGGCATTGATGAAGCAAAAGAAGAATCCTGGGAAGTCGTCCAACTTATCCGGGATCATGCCAAGCTGAAACAAATCGGCGGGAAAATTCTGCGCGGTATTTTGATGATCGGGCCGCCTGGATGCGGCAAGACCTATCTTGCCAAAGCCATTGCCACAGAGTCCGGCCTGCCGTTTTTATCGATGGCGGCCAGCGAGTTTAACGAGGTCTTCGTGGGCGTGGGCTCCAGCCGCATTCGCGGCCTTTTTAAAAAGGCGCGCAGTCTGGCCTACGGTTTCGGCGGCTGTATTATTTTCATCGATGAAATGGATGCGATGGGACATAAGCGCGTTTTTAACCAGTTCGGCGGCAACGAAACGAATACTACGCAAAACCAGCTGCTGGTTGAAATGGACGGACTGAGCGGAGCCGCCGAAAACGTTATCGTCATTGGCGCGACGAATGCGAGTGAGGATATTCTGGATGAAGCCTTGCTGCGCCCAGGCCGCTTTGACCGGAAGGTTTATATTTCTCGGCCCGGGCTCGAAGGCCGGCAAAAACTTTTTGAATACTACCTGCGCAAAGTCAAACACGACCCGGCGATTGATGTGGGCCGCCTGGCGCGCAAGGCCGTTGGCAAGACGCCGGCTGAAATCGAAAATATCGTCAAAGAGTCGGCCCTGATTTCTGTGCGCAACAAGAAAGACCGCATCACCCTGGAAGATATTTCTGAAGCCATCGAGCGCATTGAGCTTGGGCAGAAAAATAAAATCACCGTCAACCAGCGCGAAAAAGAAATGACTGCGTATCACGAAACCGGCCACCTGATCGTGACGTTCCTTTTGCATCCGCGTGATGACGTTTTTAAAGCGTCCATTATTCCGAGAAAATCGTCCCTGGGCGTGGTCCACCCCACGGCGATGGAAGAGTGGCATAGCGACGATTTTGACTCGCTCATGGCCGACATCAAAGTTTGTCTGGCCGGGTATGCGGCGGAAAAAGTAAAATTCGGCGTGACCACCAACGGTGTTTCCTCGGATTTCAAAAAAGCCATGATGATTGCGCATCACATGGTGTGGCGCTGCGGCATGGGACCCGCGGGGCTTGTGGGGGATTATACGGCGATACCCAATGAACAGCTCTCGGAAGACACCAAGAACCGTTTGAATCTGGACACCGACCAGTTGATCAAAAAGTGCCTGAAGGAAGTGGAAGAACTTCTGCGCACCGAAAATAATCTTTTTGAAAGGTTCGCGCATGAATTGCTTCTCAAGGAAGAACTCGAATACGACCGCATTGAGGCGATTTTCGCGGAATACGGAAAGTCCAATCCGCGCCGGTTCGGCGGAAACGCAAGCGGAATGAAGGAGGAAGGCGGCCGGGATGGCGCACCCTGGTCCGGCAAGCCTGTCTGATTTATGTTGAAGTCTAAGGCGGCTGCTTCACTGCTTGTCGCTTTGTTTCTGGGGATGACGGCTGCAGGCTGTTCCAAGAGCTACCAGGCATCCAGCATCCAGCAATCGCTCCAGGACATTTGCCGTAAAGAGTACGGCATTGAAAACATCCAAGTCAAGACCGCCGAGGACACGATCGGCGTTTACCTCCCCTTCGGCAATCTTTTTGGCAACGGCCTGCGCGATGCGCTGAAATCCGGCCGTGTTGAAAATATCGACAAATTTTTCCAGCCCTCCGCGGAAGCCATTGAGAAAATCGAAGACCTGCTGTTTGCCTTGTCGCGTGTGATGATGAGCGCCGACAAAAATTTCCGGTTTTATGTGCTGCAAGTGACGGACGTTGACAACAGCGGGCTGCAGCTTGTGATCAAAGGCTATCTGGATGACATCAAACGTGTGCGCATCTGGGATATTTCCCGCACGGAATACCGCCTGCGCATTGTGCACGAGCTGCACTTGAATCAGGCCGTGCTTTGGCACAAGCCTGTGCGCGCTTTTTACCGCGATCTGGAAACACAGCCCCTTGAAAACGTTAAAACAAAATATTTCAAACAGGCGCTGACCACCCAGGCGCTGAGCCACCTGTTTTTTGACGCGGTGCCGGCCGGGCAACCCCGTTCGGCGGCCGGTGTGAACTGGAAAATCGAGGATATCCGCAGTATCGATCTGGATAAGAGCGGCGCCGTGGTCTATACCAAGGTTCGCCCCACGTTGAAAAGCGGCGCCCCGCTGGGAGACGCCAGCCTGGAATATCTTTTCATCATCATTCTTGGCAAGGGGGAAGAACCCCGTATTGCCCGCGTGATTCCGTTTCAGTACCGCGATGAACAGGGCCACTGGAACAAGATCTCGTTTCCTTCCGAGCTGCAGCTCGACAAGAACCTTGCAGAGTGGAAAGAAGAATTTCCTTTGGCGCCCATTCACCTGGGGACATCTTTGGGCGAGCAGTTGACGCGGCGCATGCAGGCCATCTATGCCGCCGATGAACGCATCCAGAATACTTTTTACGCGATCAAGGCGGAATTTGATTTTACGGAAAATACCAAGCTGGGTGTTTTTTCCATGAACATCCAGAGCCAGCTGCGCGACCCCAATGCGGAACAGGGGGGCGCGGTGCTGAACCATGAGGACATGCTCTACGCGCTGAATCTCGCCTTTCGTGAGTTTGTGGATCTTGTGAGAAATTATAACTTCGGGGATTTTGACCGTGTAAGCCTGAACGTGTCGGATGCGGGCGTTCCCTGGATTTTGAAAAAGGACCAGCTCGAGCTCTTTCGCCGTAAACAAGTCGACATGGCGGGTCTGTTGTCCTTCACTAAAATATAGCGGCAAGCTTCTCCTTCAATCCGTCCCTGAATTTTGCTATCATAGGCCTCATGCAATCCTTGACGAGCCGCCAATCCGTCATTTTAAACCGTACCGTGGATGCGCACATCGAGAGCGCCCAGCCGGTGGGGTCGCGTCTGCTTACGCAGGCGTACGACATGGATTTTTCCCCAGCGACCATTCGCACGGAGATGGGGCATTTGGAGGAATTCGGTTATTTGGCTCAGCCGCATGTTTCCGCCGGACGCATTCCAACGGACTCCGGTTATCGATACTATCTCGACCACGCGGTTTTAAAAGATGTTCCGGACGGCCGTGCGCAGGAGACGGAGATGCCGGCGAGTCTAAAAGCTGAACGCGCGGAACTAGCGGACATGATCGTCCGGCAGCTTTCGGCCTGTGTGCGCGAGGCCGGCGTGGTTCTGCTGGTTGAAACATTGCCGACCGGGGAGAAGCGGCAGCGTTTATTTCTGCAAGGTTCGGCCTACCTGCTTGAAAAACCTGAATTTCAGAATATTCAGAAACTGCGGCCGGTGCTGACGGCCTTTGAAGAAAGAAACCGTTTGATGGACGCCTTGCTTGCGCAGGGGTACTCGTCAGATATTCGGGTGAGCGTCGGACATGAAAACGGGCTTGAGAACTTTCATGAATGTTCCGTGGTCAGCGGCCGCTGTTTGAACTCAGAGCGGGTCAGCGGGTTGGTGGCGGTGATCGGCCCGCGGCGCATGCCTTACGCAAAAATTATTGCGAAAGTCAGGCAAATGACTGTTCTGATGAATGAGTTTTTCGAGAAAGGGGAGACGGATTTCCATGAGTAAAAAAGATGAAACGCTTCAGCCTTCGGACCCAGCATCCGGCAGCGCCAAAACCCCTGAGGCCCAGGGGCCGGGCGAGGCCGGACAGAATATTTCTGTGCCGCGCGCTGACTATGAGGCGCTGACCCAAAGGCTGGAAGAACTTGAAGGCCTGAAGGACAAACTCATGCGAAGCGCGGCCGATTATGAGAACGCTAAAAAAAGGCTTGTGCGCGAGCGTGAAGAATTCGTGCAGTACAGCCGCGAGGCTATTTTGCGCAGTCTTCTGCCGGTGATTGATAATCTGGAGCGGGCCATGATGCATGCGGCCGATAACGATCAGGGCGGCAGCGCCAAAAATCTCGTGGCCGGGATCCAGAGGGTGGTGAAACAATTCGGTGAAATTCTCAAAAGCCAGGGACTGATGCGGATCGAAACAGCCGGAAAGATTTTTGATCCGCACCTGCATGAATCCATTGGTTTTGTGAAAGAGGCCGGCCGCGATCACGAGATTGTCGATGAAATTGAAGCCGGTTACCTGCTGGGTGAAAAGCTTCTGCGTGCTGCCAAGGTCCGCGTGCGTATTTCCGAATCCGGGGATGCCGGCGGCCACTGAGCCCTTCCAAAGAAAGTTTTTAATCCATGGCCCAAAAACGTGATTATTATCAAGTGCTCGGCGTCGATCGCGGCGCCGGTGCCGAAGATATCAAAAAGTCTTACCGCAAACTTGCCATGCAGCATCACCCCGACCGCAATCCGGGGAATAAAGCGGCCGAGGATAGTTTCAAGGAAGCGGCCGAGGCCTACGCTGTTTTGAGTGATCCTGAAAAGCGTGCGCAGTACGACCAGTTCGGCCATTCCATGGGAGGCCGGGGCTTTCAGGGGTTCGAGGGTTTTGAAGACGCCTTCCGCGGGTTTGGCGATGTTTTTGGCGATATTTTCGAGGATTTTTTCGGCGGCGGCCCGCAGCGCGGCGGCGGCCGCGGCCGCGCCCGGCGCGGCGCGGATCTTGAAATGGCGGTCACCCTGACGCTGGAAGAAGTTCTAAGCGGCAAGGAAGAAAACCTTGA
>JAHFHB010000129.1 GCA_023247135.1 Candidatus Omnitrophota bacterium | reverse complement strand
TAGAAAACAGGTTCCAAGCACGAGGGCTCCATTGATCTGGTGCGCAGACGCAAACAAAACGGCGCCCAGCGATGGCGTATCCACGTCATAGGGAAGTACCTGCGTGTACAGATAAGCGCCGATCCCCAGAAAAAACTGTAAAATGGCAAACACGCCGGCCAGCGTGGCAACCCAGTTCCAGCGCGAATGGGGCGGCGCACTGATATTCACGGCCCGCACGCCGAGAAAAATAAAAAAAAGCACCAGAATCGCCCAGCCCACGTGAAAACCCGTGGCCATGCGCATGTGGCGCACGGTGGCGCCTAAAAAAAGCTGCAGATAAACCGCACTCGTGATACAGACCCACAAACGGTAAAGATAACCCCGCCCTTCCGGGCTTTGCAGCTGCGCCGGCTTATGCGTCCGGCTATCACGCGGCTTAAGGTAGAAAGTCAGCGCAATCAAAAGACAAAAAAAAGTTTGCGCTAAAATGGCATGGCCAATCGAGACCGCATGCGGTAAAAGAAAAATGACAGTGAGGCCCCCGAGCAGTGCCTGCGCCAGAACGGCGCTGAGAGCCGCCCATGCCAATTTTTGAATCGCCGCTCTCTTTTCAAATTTTTGCACGAGTACGCAAAGAATCAGCGTCAGCATCGCCACACTGCCGGCGATCATGCGGTGCCCATGCTCCCAAAAAACGTTCCCCACCATCGGCGGCATCCACTGGCCGTAGGATTTCGGCCAATCCGGCACGGCCAACCCGGCCTTGTGGCTGGTTACAAGACCGCCGGCGGCGATGAGCAAAAGCGTCATGGCCGTGACAAAGAGTGAAAAACGGAAAAGATTTTTGGAGGACTGGTGGATAGGCACGCTATATCATCTAGCTGCCGAACGAAAACTGGACAGGCGCCGTATCGCCGCTGTCAGGCACCGTAATTTCCACGGTTTTGGTACCCAGCGTTTCTTGCCAGGCTTCCAGCGTGTATTTTCCGGGCGGCAGGTCTTTGATCTCAAAACTGCCGTCATCACCGCTGACCGCATAAAACGGATGGCTCAACACGCCGACATACGCATGCATCCAGGGATGCACGTCGCACTTGACCTTGGCCATAATTTCCGGTTTCTCAAACGTTTTTTTGATCTTCATCCCCTTGATCGGCATGCCCAGATTAAACTGTTTGGATTCCTTGGCCAGGCTGTGCACGTTATGCAGGGTGGAATCGCTGTTGATGATTTGAAACGGCTGACCGACCATCACACCCACCACATGCGGAACGTAGTGGCAGCCGTTTTGGTCAAAGGAAACCGGTTCCGCCGGAGCCGGGAACGTCTTGCCTTCCAGGCCCGTCTTCACGTAGACAAACACATTTTTAAGCGTGTTGTTGCTGTTGACCACCAGGTCTTCATCGGGCTGAGGCGTTTTGTGCAGTGCCGCGCACGTGGGGTCTGCGGCCATGTTGACTGTTTTGGGCGCCGGGGCCGCTCCCGCAAAGGCCACGGAGCCTTTCACCGAGGCCGCCCAGGCCGGATGAGAAAGCGCGTAGGCCGCCGTCATAAGCAATGCGAATGTCTTGAGTGATTGTTTCATAACACCCTCCTTAGGTGGCTGTGTTCTTTCGATCCTTGGCGCCCGCAGCGGCTGCTGCCGGTTTTTCGTCAGGATTGAAGACCATCAGGTAATCGCGGATCGCGCGAATTTGTTCGGTTGCATCGCCGTTCAAGATATCCGGAAGCGGCGAAGCGCCGTCGGGAAAAAAGCCGGGCATCATGGTTCCGGGCATGACAACCTGCGGATCCTTCAGCCATTCCAGAATCCAGTCGGGCCGCAGGCGGTCTTTGGCCATTTCAAGATTCGGCGCAAGAAATGACGACGAGAGCGCCGCATCCGGATGCGCCTGGTGGCACTTGATGCACTGCAGCTGCGTAAAAAGCGGTCCGCCTTGCTTGACATGTTCAGGCGTCGTCACCGGAGTTTCATCTTCCACATAGCGCTCGTGCACATTCGACAGATGGTTGAAGTAAGTCACCAGCGAATGTGTTTCCTGATCAGAAAATCCAAAGGTCGGCATGCGGTACTTGAGCCACGGGCGAATGGGCGTCGGCCCTTTCAAGAAATGATAAAGCCAGCGCTCACGGACTTTTTTACCTTCGCCGTCCAGAATCGGCGGCGCATTGCCCGCATCTTCGATGATCGAACGCACCCGGCCCTCGACTCCATCGACGGTGTGACAGCCCTGGCAGTTCATTTTTTCAACCAGCAGGCGGCCGGCTTCGGTTTCTTTTTCACGGCTGTCCAAAACCTTCTGCATCTCCAGCGGGATGCTTGATTTTTGCAGGCTCAGCACAAAGGTGGTGATGGCATCCGCTTGTTCGTCCGAGAATTCAAAATGAGGCATTTTGAGTTTTTCAAAATACGGCTTCACCTTGCCCCGATCGTAGGCGCGCGGGTCTTTCAATTTCTGAAAAATCCAGGCCTGCCTCGTGCGCGGAATCTCCACAAACCCGAAATCAAAGCGGCTTAAGTCCTTGGTGCCTTCATAAGTCAGTTCCGTTCCGATCGGCTTGGCGTCCTCAAACCCTTTGATCTCATGACAGCCGAAACAGCCTTGATGCGCAATGACTTTGGAGCCGACAAATTCGAGCTGTTCTTCCGGGCTCATGGCATTCAGTTTTTTCAGCGCATCTTCATGCCGCATCGTGCCGGTCAGAAAACTCACGGCCATGTCTGCCACGACTTCCGGTTTCACATAGGGCGGCCGGTCACTCTCAAACTTTTCGTTGTGATCCGCCAGCAGGTACGCCGTAATGTCGGAAGCTTCCTGATCGCTCAGGCGCAGGCTCGGCATACGCGTGTTCGGGTTGTAGTGTTTGGGGTCTTTCAGCCAGCTGTAAAGCCATTCGGGTTTGACCTTGCTGCCAAGGCCCGAGAGTTCCGGCCCGTGGTGGTTGGCGCTCTGTCCGCCGACCGTATGACAGCCCAGGCAGCCGATCGTCTCGACCAGCGTTTTGCCGTTTTCCGCATGACCCTTCCCTACCGGCGCCGTCAGCGTCACGGGATCGGAATTTTTCATCAGATACGCGGCCACCCCGGAAATCGCGGCGTTGTTTTTATCCAGACTTTCGGGATCCGAGGCATTGCTGAGATTAAAAATACGCGGCATCCTGGTGGAATGGCGAAACTCTTTGGGATTCTGCAGCCAGCGCACAATCCAGTCCCCATCCAGCTTGCTCTGCACATGCGCCAGGCTTGGGCCCACCTTCCAGCGGTCCATGCCTTCAACTTTGTGGCAGCCTGTGCAGCCGTACTCGGTCACAAGCCGGCGGCCTTCATTCAGCTTGGGGGCTTGCGGCACATCCACGGTGCCCGTATGGCACTTGGCGCAGGACGCTTCCACGTGATTGAGCGGCAGCATTTTATCCGCCCAAAATTCCAGAGCCTTCCAGTCGTATTTTTTCGCCCACTCCTTGGCTTGCTCAGAACTGTGCGGCGTGTGCGCGGCCGTGGTAAAACTCACCGATTGGCCGCTGCCGCCGTGGCAGGTTGTGCAACCGATTTCTTCCAGCTTGTGCGGCGAATTGGAGCCAAGGAAAAGATCCAGGTTCGGGTGCGTGCGAAATGGCTGCGGCGCGTTCTCAAGCCCTTTCTGGTCGATGCCCAAATGACAGGTAATGCAGCGGTCTACTTTTTGCGCTTTGGCAAAATAGTAATCATCCTGGAGCTTCTCCACGACAATCTGCTGAATCTGCAGTGACGGGTGGATGAAATCAAGCATCGGCGCATTGAGAATTTCCTTGGCAAGGCTCGGCGTAAATTTGCTGATCTTGCCCTCTGCCAGCGTCACATCCATTTCCATGGCCGTGATTTTTTTGGAAACTTCCTGTTCGCGGCCGGTCCAGGTTTTGATCTCGGCTTCCTTGGCTTCTTTTTCCGCGGTGATCTGCTCGAATTTCAGTTTCGCCTGGGCCAGCTCACCTTCGCGGTCTTTCAGACGCTTGTCGTACACGCGCGCCTTCTCGTCTTCATGATGATCCGCATACTCTTCATAAAAATAACGGTCGCTGTCCTGGAATTGCTTCAGGTTCTGATATTCGGTTTTGACCTTGTTGAAACGGTTTGTGATTTGATCCAGCTCGTTTTGGGCTTTTTGGATTTCCGCGCGGTGCTGCACGACCGTGCTCTTGGCTTCCGCCAGCTCGGCCTGAAGCTTCTTCAGTTCCTCCGCATTGATCTTGGCCTGCGTTTCCTTGAGTTCCGTTTGAGCGCGCTCTTGCATCATGGCCATGTACTTGCGCTGCCAGCCTTTCCACTCCCGGCTGGAATCCTGCAACACCATCCACACGAGCCCGACGAGCAGAATGAAACCGGACGCGGCAAATGCCACGTGTGTTTTATCCAGGCTGTAAAGTGAAGGTTTTTTTGGAGGCATGATGCACTTCTTCAGATATTAAAGAACACTTCCGGAATCGCGATGAGATACTTCAGGTTAAACGCCCAGCGCAGATACATTTTCACCGGCAGAGCCAGCATAGTTAGCGCCAGAATAATCAGGATCGCGTAACGCGGCGCGCCCAGACGTTCATGCAGATTCTTCAGCAAGGTTTTCTGCAGCAAAACGGGAAGCACTCCGTAATAAAACGCAAGCGCCGCAAATCCGGGAAGTTCGCGGATAAACAAATTGTGCGGCAGCCCCATGCCGAGCCACTTCACGTAAAAGAATTCTGAAAGGTTCACGTTGACGAGCGGCACCAGCTTGTGCGCATTCCACTCTTCAAACGGACCGAAGAAATTCCAGTTCGGGCCGCGCAAAAAAGTTCCCATCAAAACAAGCAAAATCCAAAGCAGCCAGAAGCCGCCCAGAAAAGCGATGATGCCCCAACGGCGCTGTTTAAAACTGTAATAGCCGGACGTCTTGGGATTGTTGTCGATGTAAGGAATCGCGCACAGCCCGAGAATAATGAACGTGGGAAAAAGCACGCCGGCCAGCCAGGGGTCGAAATACACCAGCATTTCCTGCAATCCCAAAAAGTACCACGGCGCCTTGGACGGGTTGGGCGAAAGCGCCGGATTGGCGGGGTCTTCCAAAGGCGCCTTGATCAAAATGGACCAGAATACCAGCACTGCCGCGTACACCAGCGCCACGACAAACTCGATGTAAATCAGGTACGGGAACACCATGACTTTTTCTTCCGACTCGGTTTTTTCAATCGTGGGTTTTCCCTGCTCGATCAAGTCATCGTTAATCACAGCCTTGCGCATGGCATACCAGGTGAAAAAACCAAAAATAAAAATCAGGCCGATGATCGGAACGTTGTCCGGCTTCACCACCATTTCGCGAAAATGCGGGTTCTGCATGCCCACCGCAAAAAAAGCGACCACCAAAAGCCCGAAGGCGCTGGCCACAGGCCCTGACGTCATAAATTTCGGGAACGTCACGAAAAGGGCAAAAAGCGCAAATGCGGTGCTGAAAATCGCCACCGGGGAGGAAAAAGAATTAATCGCTTCGGTGAAAGCGTGCATCATAGCGGTGCGCTAATGCCTCCGTCTTTGCGGATGCGCCAGAAGTGGACGGCCATCAGGATCACCACCACCACCGGAATCGCAACGCAGTGCAGAATGTAGAACCGTAAAAGCGCGGCCGCGCCGACAAAACGGCCGCCGAGCAGCGCGAAGCGCACATCGCTGCCGGCATGAATCAAAGGAATGTCGCCCAATTTGAGCAGAGCCGCGCCGGGGCCTTCGTGCCCGAGAAACGGCGTGGCGCGCGCCATGTTGCTGCCGACCGTGATCGCCCACATGGCCAGCTGATCCCACGGCAGAAGATAGCCGGTGAAACTGAGCAGCATGGTCAACACCAGCAAAATGACGCCGATCACCCAGTTGAATTCGCGCGGCGGTTTGTAAGAACCGGTCATGAACACGCGAAACATGTGCAGCCAGACCGTGATGACCATGGCGTGCGCGCCCCAGCGGTGCAGCTCGCGCATGATCCCGAAGGGCACGTGCTCACGCATGGCGACAATATCGTTATAGGCGTATTCCACCGTGGGGCGGTAATAGAACATGAGCAGAATGCCGCTCACCACCAGAGTCAGAAA
>JAHFHB010000128.1 GCA_023247135.1 Candidatus Omnitrophota bacterium | reverse complement strand
GCCGATGTCGACGATGCCGGCATTCTCTTCGCCCGCTTTGACGAGCACTTTTTTCCCCGCCGTCGAAAAAAGTTTCAGGATCGGTTTTGAATTTTTATAAGAACAGTGTTCGCTCCACATGACGCTGAACATGCCCAGCTCGGTCAGGTTGGGATCGCGGCCGATTTTCTGGACAATCAGCTTGTATTCATCCGGCGTAATGCCATGAAGCGCGATAATTTCAGGCGTCACGGCCAGAGCGGTCTGGCTCATGACACACCGGCCAGGCTCTGCCAGATCCCGAGCCCGTCCGTCATTGAAAGCACACGTTCACTGGCCCGTTCCGGGTGCGGCATCATGCCGAGCACATTACGGCGTTCATTCACAATACCCGCGATATGGCCGCGCGAACCATTGGGATTAAACTCCTCACCCAGCGCGCCCTCTTGGGAACAGTAGCGAAAAACAACGCGGTCGTTATCTTCAAGGCGTTGATACGTGTCCTCATCGCAATAATAATTTCCCTCGCCATGCGCGATGGGGATTTCAAGCACCGCGCCTTCTTTCAGTTTTTGAGTAAAAACCGTTTTCACCGTTTCAACACGCAAAGTGACCGGCTTACAGATAAATTGCAGCGACCGGTTGCGCAGCATCGCTCCCGGAAGCAGTCCCGCTTCAAGCAGGATCTGAAATCCGTTGCAGATGCCAAAAACAAGGCGCCCGGAATCCGCATGCCGTTTGACCGCCTGCATCACAGGCGAAAAACGCGCGATCGCTCCCGTGCGCAAATAGTCGCCATAAGAAAAACCGCCCGGAAGCACCACCAGGTCACAATCCGGAAGACTGCCTTCCTTATGCCACACGAACTCCACCGGCACCTTCAGGACATCCTTCAGGACGTTAAAGCAGTCGGTGTCGCAGTTCGAGCCTGGAAATACAACGACAACAGCTTTCATCTTATTCGCAATCCCCTTACAATTTTTCCAGTTTGTACGTGTAATCTTCAATCACGGGATTGATCAAAAGACGGTCGCACATCGTACGCACATGATCGCCCGCCTCTTTTTCGCCGGCCGCGTCCAGCTTTAACTCAAAATACTTGCCCACCCGCACATCCGTAGCCTGGTTTAACCCCATTGCTTCCAGTGCATGCAGAACCGTTTTTCCCTGAGGGTCCAGCACCGATTTTTTCAGCGTGACATTCACCGTCGCTTTGTACGTCATGTTCTTCCTCGTGTTAAAAAAGTTTTTGATCCGTCAGCCGCTCGTAAACGTCCTGGTAAGCCTGGCTGGTCTTTTCCCGGACCTCAACCGGCAGCGACGGCGCCGGCGGCTGTTTGTTCCACTTGATGTCCAGTAAATAGTTCCTGACAATCTGTTTGTCGTAACTCGGCTGATCGCGCCCCGCCTCGTAACTGCCGAGCGGCCAGAAGCGTGAACTGTCCGGCGTCAGCACTTCGTCGATCAAAATAACCTTGCCGTCCAGCAATCCGAATTCAAACTTGGTGTCGGCAATCAAAATACCTTTCGTCTTGGCGAATTCCGCGCCTCTTTTGTAAATCTCGATCGAAAGGCGGCGCGCGGTTTCCGCCACTTCACGCCCCTCCCTCTTGACCGTGGCGTCAAAATCAATATTGATGTCATGCCCTTCGGCTTCCTTGGTCGCCGGCGTAAAAAGGGGCTCCGCAAGCTGTTCGCATTGTTTTAAACCGGCCTGAAGTTTATGCCCGCAGACAGACTGCGTGGCTTTGTAATCATTCCAGCCGGAACCCGCCAGATAGCCGCGCACCACGCACTCCACCGAAAGCGGCTTGCAGCGCTTGACCAGCATCGAACGGCCTTCCAGCACGGAACCGTGCTTGGCCAAAAAGTCGGGCGCAAACCCCATCGCGTGAATATCCGCGGTGATCAGATGATGCGCGACCGTGCTCTTAAAAAAATCAAACCAAAAAATTGAAATCTGCGTCAGGACCCGCCCCTTGTGCGCGATCGGCTCAGGCAGCACCACGTCAAACGCGCTCAAACGGTCGGTGGTCACGATCAAAAGCTTGTCCGTTCCCACCGCATAAATATCGCGGACTTTTCCGCGGCCCACGACAGGCAAAGGCAAATCGGTTTTCATCACCGTAAACGGAACATTTTTTTCAGCGATCATAATCCTACCCTCTTAAATAAAGTTCCTACGTGTTTGACATGGTAGTTGTAATCAAAAACCTTTTCGATCTCACGCGCTCCGAGCGCTTTCACTATTTCAGCGTCACTTAAAACCACATCACGCAAGGTCAAAGCCGAATCTTCCCAGACTTTCATGGCACAACGCTGCACCAGGGCGTAGGAATCTTCGCGGGTTTTCCCGGCTTCCACCAGTTTCAGGAGCAGGCCTTGCGAAAAGACCATGCCGCGCGTAATTTCGAGGTCCTGCAGCATTTTTTCGGGATAAACAAGCAGGTTCTCGATCACACAGCGCATCTGCACAAGCATGTAGTGCGCCAAAATAGTGCTGTCCGGAAAAATGACGCGCTCCACGGAAGAGTGCGTAATGTCGCGCTCATGCCATAGCGCGATATTTTCAATCGCGGCATGCGCGTTGGCACGCAGCAGGCGCGAAAGCCCGGCGACGCGCTCGCAAGTGATCGGATTGCGTTTATGCGGCATGGCCGAGGAGCCTTTTTGCCCCTTGCCGAAAAATTCCTCGACTTCGCGCGTTTCCGTTTTTTGCAGAAGCCGTATTTCCGTCGCGAGCTGCTCAAGGCACCCGCCCAAAATGGCCAGAGCCGATAGAAATTCCGCGTGCCGGTCGCGCTGAATGACCTGCGTCGAAATTGGATCGGCCTTCAACCCGAGACGGCGGCAGACATCGGCTTCCACGCGCGGATCCACGTTGGCAAACGTTCCCACCGCGCCGGAAATTTTGCCGTAGGCGATATTTTCACGCGCCGCTTTTAGACGCCGTTCACAGCGGCTCATTTCTTCATAAAAAAGCGCCAGCTTGAGGCCAAAGGTCATGGGTTCCGCGTGGATGCCGTGACTGCGCCCCACCATGAGCGTGTTCTTATGTTTGCGAGCTTGCTTTTTTAAAGCCTGCTTGAACGCATGCAGTTCTTTTAAAATCAAGTCTGCGGCTTCGGTAAGCTGAAGCGCCAGCGCGGTGTCCAGAATGTCAGAAGAAGTCAGTCCGAAGTGCACATATCTGCCGACCGGGCCCACGTTTTCCGCAAGGTTGGTCAAAAAAGCGATCACGTCGTGGTTGACGATTTTTTCAATGTCGTGGATACGTTTGAGATCGAAAGCCGCCCGCTTACGGACCTGCGGCGGAACCGATTTTGGAATGAAGCCGAAACGTGCAAGACCTTCCAGGGCGGCCAGTTCGACATCCAGCCACTTTTGGACTTTGTTCTGCTCGGTCCAGATGCTGCCCATTTCAGGGAGCGTATAGCGCGAAATCATCGCTCAAGATCCGTTCGTTAAATGGTAGCGCTAACGGGATTTAAACCCGTGTTTCTGCCTTGAGAGGGCAGCGTCCTAGATCAGGCTAGACGATAGCGCCATCACGCTGGCAAAATTGCACGGGCGGGTCACTGATTAAAATAAAGACTCTACCGTTCAGCCGGCTTGCGGCCCGCCATCATACCGGCTCTTCATTCGCTCTATCTCGTGAAGAAGCCATAATATAGCACAGCTTTCTCCGGCCATCAATACGCGTTTCACACCAAAATGCTGCTGAATTTTTTGCATTTTAAACTTGAAAAAAGCTAAGATGATTTCATGCCCTTAAGTCATTTTCTACTGAGTTTTTTCTGGCTGTGGCTGGCGTTTGTCTGGCTGCGCCGGGCCTTTATCGCCTGGCGTACCTTCCGCGAGGTACCGATGCTCGAACCAGCGCCTGCACCTGAACGGGCCGGCGCTCCTAAAATCTCGATCCTTGTCCCCGCCCGCAACGAAGAAAAAAATCTTGAACCCTGCCTGCGCTCCCTGCTGGCGCAGGACTATCCTGATTTTGAAATTATTGTCATCAACGATCGTTCGGAGGATGCCACAGCGTCCATTTTAAACCGTTTGGAGTTCCGTGATGTCACGAATCCTGCAAACGACAGCCGCTCTAAAAAAGTTCTGCACCTCAACACCGTACTGCCAGAGGGATGGACCGGTAAAAACAGAGCCCTTGCGGAGGGGATTCGCTACGCCCGGGGCGAGTGGCTGCTCTTCACCGATGCGGACACCCGCCACGAGCCTGGCAGTTTGAGTACTGCGCTTGCCGCGGCGCAGAAACAACAAGTGAGCCTGTTGTCACTCCTGCCCCGTTGTCTGACAGGCTCGTTCCTGGAAAACCTGCTTCAACCCATCGCCATGGCTTTTCTCGGGCTTTGGTTTCCCCTGACGAAAGTCAATGCCCCGAATTCCAAAGTTTATTTCGCCAATGGCCAATACCTGTTCATGCACCGCAGCGCTTATGAAAAAACCGGCGGGCACGCCGCGGTGGCGGATGAATTTCTGGAGGATTTTGCACTGATGCGCGAAACACGCGCGGCCGGCATGAAAGCCGCGACCTTTTTCGGCGCAGAAATTTATGGCACGCGGATGTATGCCGACTGGCATGCGCTCTGGCGCGGCTGGCGCAGGATCTACCGCCATGCCTTCCACTCAAGCGCAGCGGTACTCGCCGTCAAAGCCCTGGAGGTTTTTCTTTGTTCCCTGCTGCCGTTTTTCATTCTGATTTTTGCGCTCCTGGCGGCGAACACCTCCGGCGCTGTCCTGCTTCCGGCCGGCGCAGCCGTTCTGGCCATGCTGGCCGCGGCTTCTTTGGCTTACACCCTGGTGCATGCAGACAAACGCTGGATCCTGGGGCATCCGGCCGCGGCACTGATTTTGTGTTTGATTTTACTGGATGCGGCACGCGAAAGCGCCTTCGACCATCCTACTTGCTGGAGGGGATGACGAGGTAGCCCTGTCCCACGGCGTAACGCAGCAGCGTGCGCAAGAAGTCGGCATCTGTTTTTGGAAATTCCACCCCGGTCCCGGCCAAAAAAGCCGCCGTGTTCGCCGTGTCAAACGTCAGATCATCATTCAAATAGCCCAGGTAGGGTTGCAGCATGTCGTAGATAAATTGTTCCGCGGGCTCAAGATCCTCGCGTCTGAAATCTGCGGGCGCCACCACAAGCGGGTCGGCCATCCCCGGATAATCTTCCTTCTTTACCCGGATCAGCGTTTCAATCGTCGGCGGCGTCTGCGTCACCAAATGAAAAGCTTTGCCCAGACACGCCGGGTTTTCTGAAATCGCCAGCGCCGCCTTCACGACAAAATCAATCGGCACGATGTTGAAAGAATTTTCCAGGCGGGTGGGCAGAATGCGCAACATGCCGTGCGCAAAAAGACGCATGAACGGATAAATCACGTTGAACTGCGAAACTTCCCCGGTTTCGGAGTGTCCGACCACAATGCTGGGACGAAAAATAGCACCGGGCAATCCTGCTGCGAAGGCCTTGCGCACATTCGTTTCGGAGGCATATTTACTGGACTCATAAAAATTCGCAAATACCGGATGCTCCGGCAATCTATCTTCAAACGAACAATACTTCTGGCGGCTGCCCGCGGCATACGCCGTGCTGAAATAAAAAAAACGTGCGAGCCGCCCTTCTCTCACCAGCTTTTTTGCGATTTCAAGCGCATGCAGCGTCCCACCCACGTTAATCCGCTCGCAATCTTCCCGGGAGCCATTGAGCTGGGTCAGCGCCGCCGCGTGATAAAACACATGTGCCTCGGCGAGCAAGCGCTGCAGATCCTCCGCTTTCAAACCAAATCCCGCCTGCGTAATATCCCCTTCCAAAAGCACCACCCGCTGCCGTTGGGCCGCGCTGAACCCCAGCTCGCTCATCATTTTTTCAAGGCGCACACCCGGCGCGCTGCGGTTGCCGGCCCGCACCAGCAGAAAAAGCAGATTCTCAGGCGTCTGAATCAGCTCGCGCAACATCTCGCGCCCAAGCGTGCCGGTGATGCCCGTTAAAAAAATACCGCGCATGTCATTCATCGTATTTTTCCATGGCCAGGCAGATATTCTGGCCGCCGAAGCCAAATGAGTTTGAAATCGCAGTCCGCACCGCCCTGTGCCGGGCCGTATTCGGCACGTAATCCAAATCA
>JAHFHB010000127.1 GCA_023247135.1 Candidatus Omnitrophota bacterium | reverse complement strand
AAAAGACAGCTTCTCAGCAGAACATGTGCCAAAAAGCGCAGTGTGGAAACCGGACGGCGGAGCAGCTTAAAAAAAGAGTAAAATTTTTTGTATTTCTGCAGCGCTTTGACTAAATAAAGCGATTCGCGCATTTTTTGCACCGCGGCAGGGCTTAAAATTTTTTGGTGCATGAGTGAGCGGTAACAGCCGGTTAAGAAATCACCCAAGTCTTGCAGGGATTTCAGTGTAATCCTTCCATAGGCGGCACTTCCGGCGTGGATGCGCCAGCGTGTCAGGCGCTGCGGAATAAAATAGAAACGCGTGATCGAGGCCAGATGGGCGAGGACCCACCAGTCAAAATTTTTGGTGTTTTCGGAAGGGAAAGGAATATTTGTAAGCAGGTTTTTCCGGACGATAAAGTGAGTAAATGAGGCGACCGGATTTCGCTTTAATAAAACGGGCAAGGCATCAAAGGGTTTGTTTGCAGGGATCGTGAGACGATTAGCCCAGGCATAAAGCCCCCAGTAGAAGACCCCGCGCCAGAGCCCAAAAGGCGTGTAATCGGCATACACGACGCCGACTTGGGGATGCCGGGCCATGGCCGCTGCTTTTTGTTCCAAATTGTGTGCCGTCCATTGGTCATCCGACTCGATGAAGGCTACGATATCCCCGGTGGCTTGAGAAAGTGCCAGCCCGTAGCTTGCCACAAGGCCCCGATGCTTCCGGTCCGGGTGGGAAAAAAGCTTGATGACGGAGGGATGTCTGGCCTGCCACTTCTGCAGAATGTCCCACGATGTGTCGCCGGAGCCATCATCGACTACGATGATTTCGTGGACGGAATAGGTTTGCCGCAGGACGGAAGCGAGAGCTTCTTCCAAATAGCGCGCATAATTGTAACTCAAGAGAATGACGCTTATACGCATGCACTGTGCAGATTCTTAAGGAAAGGTCTGCGTGAGAATGACGGTTGAGATCAGTGAGACAGTCTAAACTTTTTAGGCCAGTTTGGTCTGCAGCATGTGGGCCGTGGGCAATTTGATGTCCTTGGCCAAGCCGCAGAACTTCAAAAACTGGATCATCATGTAGGTCGTATCCAGTTCCCACCATTTCAAACCATGGCGTGCGGAAGTTTGAAACGCATGATGGTTATTGTGCCAGCCTTCGCCGAAGCTCAAGAGAGCGACCCACCACAGGTTGGTGGAGTCGTCACCCGTTTTATAAGTTTGGTAGCCCCACACATGCGTGGCGGAATTTACAAACCAGGTGACGTGGTAAACCAGAACAAGCCGTATAAAAATTCCCCAGATCACAAACGGCATGCCGCCCCAGGCGTAAAGCCCCGCCGCAAGCAGCACCGTCCAGATCATGAAGTAATTGTTCAGAAAAACATGCACGGGATCTTTGGCCAGGTCTGGTGCAAAGCGGTTGTAGTCCTCCAGAGAATCCAGATCCTTATTTTTGTAGAGGCACCAGCCCATGTGGGCCCAGAATACGCCATCGAGGGGAGTGTGCGGATCGCCGGGCTTGTCTGATTTGGCGTGATGCAGCCGGTGAGTGGCCACCCAGGCCAAGGGGCCGCCCTGGCAAGCCAGCGAACCGATGATGGAAAGCAAATATTCTACCCATTTAGGCGTTTGAAAACTGCGATGGGTCAAAAGGCGATGAAATCCCAAGGTGATGCCAAGCCCGCCGGTCACCCAATGCAAGGCAATGCAGACCGCCAAGGCTTTCCAGCTGAAGGTAAAAAAGCCGGCGAGCGCAATCAGGTGGGCCCCGATAATAAATACGAAGGCCGTCCACATGATTTCTTTCTGAGAATTATTGGGCGACTGCATCGCCGCATCTAGTCTAAGCTCAGTGCTATCAATGGGTTGTGATTCATTTGTAAGCGTGGGTTCCTCAAAGTTATCCAGAGAGGCCAAGCAGCTAGTGTTCGATGAGCTCATAGAGTTAAAAACCAAACCTTTCTTGGGGGATGCCTCTAGGGCAAAGATTGCAAAACGAGGCGATATGATACGAGATTATCAAGTTTATGGCTAGTTTTTTTTAATTTTGAAAATAAACCTGGCCTTGACAGGTTTTGTGGTAGAATTCGCGCGCAGAAAGCGAATCTTTTTGAGTGTTTCGTTAAAAAAACTTGACAGGCGTTGAAGTTCCTGTAGAATCTCCCCCCTATCCTCGGGAGAGGACTGTCCCTGTTCGTGCTTTTTCAGGGCTCTACCAGTAATTCATTGCAATCCTGTTTGCCGCGAAGGCTGGTGTGCTGTTCGGGTAAAAGGCGAGTCTTCAGCGAAGCCCCGGCGCCAATGCGCTGGATCACAGGTGCCCGCTGGAGTAGCTCAGTCGGTAGAGCACGTCCTTGGTAAGGACGAGGTCATGGGTTCAATTCCCATCTCCAGCTGAACTTTATAGTAAATTCAAAAACAGTGATTCAACTTTAAGGAGAGGTGTCATGGCCAAGGAGAAATTCGAGAGAACAAAACCTCACGTAAACGTCGGAACCATTGGACATGTCGACCACGGTAAAACCACATTGACTTGCGCGCTTACCAAGGTTCTTGCCGCGAAGGGTATGGCGGATATGCGCGAATATGCGGATATCGCCAAGGGCGGTACGGTTCGCGACGATTCCAAGATCGTGACGATTGCGGTCTCTCACGTTGAATACAACTCCGAAAAGCGCCACTACGCCCATGTCGATTGCCCGGGACATGCGGACTACATCAAGAACATGATCACGGGAGCCGCGCAGATGGACGGCGCCATTCTCGTGGTTTCGGCACTTGATGGCCCTATGCCGCAGACCCGCGAGCACATTCTCTTGGCCCGCCAGGTCGGCGTGCCGGCGATTGTTGTGTTCTTGAATAAATGCGACGCCGTGGAAGATCCGGAACTTCTCGACCTCGTCGAGCTCGAAGTCCGCGACCTTCTCAAAAAATATGATTTCCCCGGAGACAAGGTGCCGGTTATTCGCGGCTCAGGTCTTGCGGCTGTGACGAATCCCACCGATCCTAAAGCCATCGAGCCGATTTTGAATCTGCTCAAAGCGCTGGACGAAAGCATTCCCGAGCCCAAGCGTGATATCGACAAGCCTTTCTTGATGCCGATCGAAGACGTGTTTTCGATTTCGGGCCGCGGAACCGTCGGCACGGGCCGTATCGAGCGCGGGATCATCAAGGTCGGCGGCGAAGTAGACATTGTCGGATTTCAAAAACTGCCGCTCAAGTCAACGGTGACCGGTGTGGAAATGTTTCGTAAGCTCCTGGATCAGGGGCAGGCCGGCGACAACGTTGGGTTGCTGCTGCGCGGCGTGGAAAAAAATCAGCTCGAGCGCGGCATGGTCATCGCGGCTCCGGGCAGCGTGACTCCGCACACGAAGTTCAAGGCGCAGGTTTACATTTTGAGCAAGGAAGAAGGCGGCCGTCATACGGCTTTCTTCAACGGTTATCGTCCTCAGTTTTATTTCCGCACCACCGACGTGACGGGAGTGGTTCAGCTTCCGGCCGGTACGGAAATGGTGATGCCCGGCGATAACGTGGCTATCGAAGCTACCTTGATTGCGCCGATCGCCATGGAAAAAGAGCTGCGTTTTGCTATTCGTGAAGGCGGTAAAACCGTCGGCGCTGGCGTGGTCAGCGAAATTCTCGAGTAGTCGGTTCTCCCTTTAAACCTTTGAGTTTTTTGGCTGCGGCTTTCATCACCGCCGCGGCCTTCCTAACCTCAATTTAATGGAAGTGATTTAGTTATGCGGGAAATTATTATCTTGGCGTGTCTGGAGTGCAAGCGGCGCAATTATTCGTCGCGGAAAAACAAAAAGAATACGCCGGATCGAATTGAGCGGAAAAAGTACTGCCCTTTTTGCAGAAAACATGTGGCGCATAAGGAGCAGAAATAGGCGGATTCGGAGGCCTGTAGCTCCAACTGGCTAGAGCGGCGGTCTCCAAAACCGCATGTTGCAGGTTCGAATCCTGCCAGGCCTGCCACTCACTGTGCGGGAGGAAAAACATGCTTGGCGGAGTAAGTAATTTTATCAATGAGACGAAACAGGAACTGAAAAAAGTTACCTGGCCGTCGCGGGCCGAGCTGATGCAGGCGACGGCGGTCGTGATTGTAACGACCTTTATCCTGGCGCTGTACATCGGGGCGATTGATTCGGTTCTTTCATTCATGATTCGCATTTTGATCGGGTAATTCAACATGGCAGACGCGAAATGGTATGTGGTGCACACGCAAACGGGTGTGGAATCCAGGGTAAAGCTGAATTTGGAAAGCCGTGCCGAGCTTGCGGGGATGAAGCATCTCATTCATCAGGTGCTCGTGCCGACCGAGAAGGTCAGCGAAGTCCGTTCCGGAAAAAAAAGAATCTCTGAGAGAAAATTTTTCCCAGGTTACATCCTGATTCAGATGGATCTTACGGATGACAGCTGGTACCTGGTTAAGAACACGCCCGGCATCTCAGGTTTCGTCGGTTCGGGAAAGACGCCGATTCCGCTTTCGGGCGATGACGTTTCACAAATTTTGAATCAGCAGGAAGAGAAGACGACCAAGCCTAAGCCAAAGGTGGAGTTTTCCGTGGGTGAAAATATTCGCGTCAAAGAAGGAGCGTTCACCAATTTTAACGGCACGATTGAAGAGATTAATCCCGATCGCGGCAAGCTGAAGGTGATGGTCACGATTTTTGGGCGCTCGACGCCCGTTGAACTTGAATATTGGCAGGTTGAGAAAATTTGAACCACGCTTACGGATGCTTCATTGGCATCCGAAGCGCAGTACCTGCACAAGAGTGCAGGTGCAGGTTGAAAAAATCTAGGCAGGGAAGCAAACATGGCAAAAGAAATTAGCGCAAAAATAAAATTGCAGATATCCGGCGGGCAGGCCAATCCAGCGCCTCCCATTGGTCCCGCACTTGGCCAGCACGGTGTCAATATCATGGAATTCTGCAAGCAGTTTAATGAGAAGACCAAGGCGCGCCCTGGTGAAGTTTTGCCCGTGGTGCTGACCGTTTACAAGGACAAGTCGTTTACCTTCATTCTGAAAACGCCGCCGGTGGCCAGCGCGCTTAAAAAAGCCGCGGGACTTGCCAAAGCTTCCGGAGAGGCGGGGCGCCATGTGATTGGGAAAGTGACCCGGCAGCAGGTGCTGGAAATCGCTCGCGGTAAAATGGAAGATTTAAATACGCTTAAAATCGAGAGTGCCGTCCGTATGGTCGAGGGCTCGGCCCGCAGTATGGGTCTCGAAATCGTCGCTTAAGGGGACATTTATGGAAATCAAGGGCAGTAAACGTTATTTGGGGCGCCGCGGGCTGGTGGAAGCGTTGAAGGCTTATTCGCTTGAAGATGCCGTGAAGGTGATCAAGCAGATCAAAGACAATAAATACGATGAAACGCTCTCATTGAATTTTCAGCTTGGCATTAAGCCCGATCAAAGTGACCAGATGATTCGCGGCACGGTGAGCCTGCCTCACGGCAGCGGCAAAAAAGTGCGTGTGGTCTGCATCTGCAAAGGGGACTCTGCTCGCGAAGCGGCCGCTGAAGGCGCGGACGCCGTGGGTGCTGAGGATCTTGTCGCAAAAATTCAGGGCGGTTGGCTTGATTTTGATGCGCTGGTGGCGCATCCGGATATGATGCGTGAAGTGAGTAAGCTCGGCCGCGTGCTGGGACCGAAGGGGCTGATGCCGTCTCCGAAAACCGGGACGGTGACGCCAAACGTAGGACGCGCGGTCAAGGAATTGCGCGGGGGCCGCATCGAGTTTAAGACGGACAAGACGGCCGGCATGCATGCGGTGTGCGGCAAGCTTTCCTTCAGTGAGCAGGCGCTGGTTGAAAATGCGCGCGTCATCATCAAAGCGGTGCGCGATGCGAAGCCATCCGCTGCAAAAGGTGATTTTCTTCGGCGGGTGACCTTGGCGCCTTCTCAGGGGCCCGGAGTTGCCCTGGCGATTTCATCATTGTGAGGGGTTTATGGTATCTACGATTAAAGAATTGATGCTGCAGGAAATTGAGCGTGAACTGAGCGCGCATCCGTACGCGTTTATTTCGAATTTTGAAAATTTTCCGCTCGAGCAGCTGGCCGAATTGCGCCGCACGCTGGGAAAAGTGGCGCAGCGTTCGATGGTGGTGAAACACAGCCTCGAGAAAAAAGCTTTTGCGAAGCTGGAGCTGGGTGAAG
>JAHFHB010000126.1:683-6152 GCA_023247135.1 Candidatus Omnitrophota bacterium | reverse complement strand
CATCACGAATCTTAGCGAGGGCGGGTTTTTTGCGGAATTTGTCCAATCCGACGCCGAGGAAGAAGCCCTTAAGAAATTTAATCCGATGGAACTCAAGCTGATGAATGTGCGCCTCAAATTTCAGGATGGCACTGAAATCACAGGCGCGGCAAAAATTATTCATGCCCGGCAGGGAGAGGGCGGCGTGGGCATGGAATTTTACGGCCTGGACATGCAGGCGCGTGAAAAATTGCGCGATTGGCTCGCGCAACATCTCGCCAGACCGTCCTAAATGCGGCTGGCCGACGAGAGTATCCTAAAGGGGGCATTGCAATGAAAAAGTTGAAACTCAGCACCAGAGAAATCGGAACGGTGCACGTCTTCGACCTCGAAGGCGTCCCGAATCTTGACGAGCTTGACGAAGTGGCGTGGAAAATTCAGCGCAACATTCGCCGGCATCGCCTGCAGCGAGTGATTTTGAACCTGCAGCGTGTTCCCGCGATTGATCAGCTTTGCCTGCGCAAGCTGCTTGCCGCCTTCATCAGGCCGCAGCGCAGTTTGATTTTTGGCGCCTGCGGAAGTATCATGCATGAGCTGGACGATGCGTACATTCCTAAGAATATGCGTATTTGCGCCAGCGAAAAAGAAGTGGCCGAGGACCTCGGGCCCTTTTTGCTGGAAAAAGAAGATTCAAAGCGGGTTCTGGCCGAGGGGATCGACTCTCCCAAAGATTCCATCGGGTACCAGGTGGACAGGCGCCGCAGCAAGCGCATGCATGTGGCGATTCCGCTTGAGTTAAAGGTTCTTACCGGCGCGGCAGGTTTTATTCTGACCAACGCGATCGCGACCAACATTGCGGAAGGCGGCTTGTTCGCAGAATACCTGGATCTTCAGAAAGCCGAGCAGATTGACGCGCTGGCATCGGTGGAAGGACTTAAGTGCGATATCCGCATCTTTCCCAGTGCCAACTTCCCGGAGGAGTATCAGCTTAAGGCGGCGATCGGCCGTAAAGAGCTCAGAAAGAAGCAGTTGGGCCTGGCGGTACGCTTTGAAAGCGGTCAGGCGGAGCCTAGTTTTTAGTCCTCCCGCTGTATTTTAGTTTAGCGGGCGGACTTACACGGCCGGTTGTGTTCCCGCTATTTTCCTTCGCTTAAACCCCGATTTTCCCCCTTGATTTTCGTTGACTTTTAAATTTCAAGATGCTATAAAACACGTCACGAGATGCAAGTCTCGCTCACCTTTGAGGTTTCTGGTCAAAAACCCCCACACCGACCAGAAACCTCTTTTTTTTGTCGTTTTAGCGGGTGTCAATGAAGAGAAGCCGGACGCGTGCATGCATAAAAAAATCTTATCCGCCTTTTTGAGACTAGCGGTCAGCGCCGCCTGTGTGGCGGGGATCAGCTATGTGATGCGCGACAAGCTGCAAGATGCGGTCGTGACACTGCGCCACGGGGTGGCCTGGCAGTGGTTCATTGCGGCCGGGATTACTTTTTTGGCGGCCCAAATTCTCTTGACCCAGCGTCTTCTGGTTTTGCTTCGAGCCCACCAAATCCGCATGTCCTTGTCCAAGGGGCTGGTGCTGAATTTTTGCGGGCTGTTTTTCAATCTGTTTCTGCCCTCAGCGGTGGGCGGAGATATCGCCAAGGGTGTCATGATTGCAAAATGTACCGGCAAAAGCATGGGCGCAACGACTTCGATCATTCAAGACAGGTTGGTGGGTTTTATCGCGATGCTGGTCTTGGCAGGGGCCGCTTTGCTTATTTCGGGCGGATTGGATGATGGCACAATTTTAAAAGCGCTTCCCGTGGGTGTCGCGGTTGCGGCGGCGCTGATCTTTTTTTTATTTCATAAACCCTTTGCGCGCAATTTCAAATGGCTCCTGCATCTGGCGCCCTCCACGAAAATCAAAGTGCTTCTGCATGATCTCTACCACGCCATGCATGAATACAAAAATCACAAAATGATTCTTTTTCAAGCGCTTTTGCTTTCCTGGGGCGGCCAGCTCTGCCTCGTCCTGCTCTATTATCTGGTCGCAGGAAGCCTGGCCACATGGAATGATCCGAAATTTTATCTCCTCGCAGTGCCGGCCAGCTGCTTCATCAGCATGCTGCCTTCCATCGGCGGCGTGGGGGTGCGTGAAGCGGGGATTCTATTTTTTTTAAGCAAGATCATGCCGGGTGAAAAAGCACTCGCGATTTCCTTTTTGGTGGGGCTGCTGATTTACGGGTTTAGCCTGATCGGCGGAATTATTTATATTTTACAGGGAAGCTTGAAACAGGATAGACTAGGGTCCGGCGGAGGGGTTTTATGATCAATCCTGAACTTTTAAAAATATTGGCCTGCCCCAAGTGCAAAGCGCCGGTGGTTCAAGCAGGGGATTGGCTGGTTTGCCAGGGAATTTTGTGCGGACTGCGTTTTCCGATTCGCAGCGGGGTTCCGGTGATGCTTCTTGAAGAGGCGCAGGGGCCTTCCCGCACGTCGCATTAGCGAGCATTGTATGAAACCATCTCAAAGAAAAATCAAGCTGTTGGTTGTGCATGGGCCAAATCTTCAACTGCTTGGCCGCCGCGAAGTTTCGGTCTACGGTAAAAGTACTCTCAAGGACATCAACACGGACCTGGTGCGGGAAGCCGCGGCCTTAAACGTCGAGGTTGATTTTTTTCAGTCAAATCACGAAGGCGAGCTGGTAGATAAAATCGGAACGGCCGCGGACGCCTATGCGGGAATTTTGATCAATCCGGCCGCCTACACGCATACGAGCATTGCCATTCGCGATGCGCTCCTGGGGTGCGGGCTTCCGGCGGTTGAAGTCCATTTGTCCAACATCTACCAGCGGGAAGAATTCCGGCACAAATCGCTTACAGCGCCTGCCTGCAGGGCGCAGATTGCGGGCTTTGGCCGCGACAGTTACCGGCTTGGGTTGACCGGCCTTGCACGGATTGTCCGCCAGCCCGCAAGCCCGGTAAGGAAAAAGCGCCGTAAAATTTGACTTTCATAGGAGTTTCAGGTTAAATAAACGACCTTTTTTCGACACCGAACTTTTTTTAGGGAAGGCTATGAATACCAAAGAGATAAAAGAAATATTGCAGTTGATGAAAGATTTTGAGCTTTGCGAGCTGGAGATCGAAAAAGAAGGCATGAAGATCAAGCTCAAAAAGCCGGGTTTGAGCGGCATGGATGAAGGGGCTTTAAACGCCATGAACGCCCTGCGGTTGTCGTCCGGCCAAAGCGGGTCACTGCCTTCTGCGTCGGCTCAAGCCGCCGCTCCGGCGGTAGCGGCTGGCGCGGTGGACGATGCGGTATCCGTCCGGTCGCCGATGGTCGGAACTTTTTATGCATCCCCGGCTCCCGACCAGCCGGCCTATGCGGCCGTGGGGCAGAAGGTCCGGGAAGGCGTCGTGCTTTGCATTATCGAGGCCATGAAACTGATGAATGAAATCAAATCCGAAATCAGCGGAACGATTACCGAAGTTTTAGCTGCGAATGGAAAACCCGTCGAATTTGACCAAACACTCTTCAAAATCCGAAAAGGATAACCCGGCAGGCTCTTCCACCCGAAGGCCGGTTCAAAGGCGCTGAAAGCGCCGCGGTTCCCATGACAGGACAGGGATAGTGATCAATGTTTAACCGAATACTTATTGCCAATCGCGGAGAAGTCGCCGTGCGCATTATTCGCGCGTGCCGCGAGATGGGGATTCAGTCTGTGGCTGTGTTTTCAAAAGCGGACCGGGATTCCCTGCACGTCAAGATTGCCGATGATGCGATCTGTATCGGCGAAGCGCCGGCTTCTGAAAGCTACCTGAATATTCCTGCGATCATTTCTGCGGCAGAAGTTGCGGATGTGGAAGCGATTCATCCGGGGTACGGGTTTCTTGCGGAAAATGCGCATTTCGCGGAAATCTGCGAATCCTGCCAGATACGTTTTATCGGGCCATCCCCGGAGAGTATCCGGCTTGCGGGCGACAAGCAAAATGCACGGGAAGAAATGATGAAGGCGAGCGTGCCGGTTATCCCGGGCAGTAAATCGATCATCAAGAATCAGGAAGAGGCCCTCAAGATTGCGAAGAAACTGGGCTATCCGGTGATTGTCAAGGCCGTGGCGGGCGGCGGCGGCAAAGGGATCAAATACGCCCATAACGATGGCAAGCTCATCAACGCTTTTTTAACCGCGCAGGCCGAAGCGGAAGCCGCTTTTGGAAACCGTAACGTTTACATTGAAAAAGCCATTAAAGAACCCCGGCATATTGAAGTTCAGATTTTGGCTGACGGCAAGGGCAACATTGTGCATTTAGGCGAACGCGACTGTTCCGTGCAGCGCAATCACCAGAAGCTCATTGAAGAGTCGCCCGCGCCGAATCTGGATAAAAAGACGCGGCAAAAAATAGGCGAAGCGGCTATTCGGGCGGCGAAGGCTTTTAAATATCAGAGCGCGGGCACGATTGAGTTTCTGTTGGATGGCGACGGCAGCTTTTATTTTATGGAAATGAACACGCGGTTGCAGGTGGAGCACCCGGTGACCGAAATGGTGACCGGGCTTGATATCGTCAAAGAAATGATCCGGATTGCGGCCGGGGAGAAGCTTTCAGTGACCCAGGACAAAATAAGCTTTACGGGGCATGCGATTGAGTGCCGCATCAATGCGGAGGACCCGGAGCACGGCTTTATGCCTTCCCCGGGGAAAATCGACACCTGGATTGTGCCGGGGGGGCCGCACATCAGGATCGACAGCCACGCCTATGCGGGGTACAATATCCCGCCCTATTACGATTCGATGATTGCCAAGTTCATCGCGCATGGGAAAGACCGTCAGGATGCCATTAACATCATGCTCCGGGCCTTGCGGGAAACGATCATTGGGCCGATAAAATGCACGGCGCCCTTGCAGGAGAAGATCCTGAACCATCCCCGCTTCAGGCAGGGCGGGGTGAGTACGAAATTCATTGAGAGCTTTTTAACTCCGAAGCTCGAAAAGGAGGGTGCGGCTCACTAGAGCCGATCCATGAAAGTCGTTAATGTATTTGCTCAAATCTTTGCCACCTTTACGTTTCTTACCATCGGCAGTCTGCTGATTCTCGTCGCCATTCATCTCCTGTCGCTGGAAGATGCCTTACTGAAGGTCCAGGAGCTTTATACGAATCCGGGGCGGGGTTTTCAGACGGGGCTACTCGGTTTTCTGTTTGTCTGCGCCGGCTTGATTTTTGCGCGTACTTTGGTCAAAACCGGCCGGGATTCCGACGCCGTCGTCGTCGCCAGCGAGATGGGGCCCATTGTCGTTTCCGCGCTTGCGCTTGAAGATGTCGGCCGGAAAGTCTGTAAAAAATTCCACCTCGTGAAAGAGTGCAAGTCTAAAGCGTTTATTCACGGTAAAAAGGTTGAGATGAAATTGAAAATGCATCTTTGGTCGGGTTCGCATGTGCCAGAACTTTTGGCGGAAATTCAGGAGCAGATCCGGCTCCGGATTAAGAAACTGATCGGCAATGATTTTAAAAT
>JAHFHB010000126.1:0-673 GCA_023247135.1 Candidatus Omnitrophota bacterium | reverse complement strand
GATCAGCTGTGATGTTCAGAAAATCGAGGATCATGATTTGGATGTGCCGGAGATGGACGAAGTTCCGAGAACGGCCGTCACTATTTAAGCGGAACCCTTCCGCTGATTTTAAACAGGAGGATCTTGGACATGGAACGGATTGGAATTCTGACAGGCGGCGGGGATTGTCCGGGGCTCAATGCAGTCATTCGCGCGGTCGTGCGCTGTGCGTGCGCTGAGAACTGGCAAATTATCGGATTCCGCCATGGCTGGAAAGGCCTCATCGAAGACGACTTTATCGTCCTGGACAACCAATCCGTATCTGGAATTCTTCCTAAAGGCGGTACGATTTTGGGAACATCACGTACGAATCCTTACAAGGACCAGGGTTCGGTTGAGAAAGTTAAAAGTACTTTCAATAAGCACAGCCTTGGCGCTTTGATTGCCGTGGGCGGGGAAGACACGCTGGGTGCGGCCGCTAAACTTTCAGCCGAAGGCCTCAAGGTCGTGGGCATTCCCAAAACAATCGATAACGATCTTAACGCCACCGACTACACGTTCGGCTATGATACGGCGCTCAATATCGCGACCGAATGCATCGACCGTTTGCACACGACCGCCGAATCGCATAACCGCGTGATGGTGGTGGAAATCATGGGGCGGCACGCGGGCTGGATCGCGCTTGAAGCGGGTA
>JAHFHB010000125.1 GCA_023247135.1 Candidatus Omnitrophota bacterium | reverse complement strand
AGCATAATGAAAATAAGGGCGTAAGTTTTTCCAAAAAACCAGACCCAGGAGGGGAGGAACGGCCCCTGCCAGCCGCCCAGAAACAGTGTGGTGGCAAGGCCTGAAAGCGTGAATGAGTTCATGAACTCGGCCATGTAGAACAGGGCGAATTTCATGCCGCTGTATTCGGTGTGAAAGCCTGCGATGATTTCAGATTCAGCTTCAGGCAGGTCGAAAGGGGAGCGGTTACATTCAGCGACGCCGCATAGAAAGAAAATGATGAACGCGATAAAACCCCATGGGGTAAAGACAAACCAGCGAAGGCCGTGGAATCCTCCCTGGGCTTCGACGATGGCATGGGTAGAAAGGCTTTGGGCCGCCAGCAGAATAGGAACGGCGGAAAGCACCATCGGAATTTCATATGAAATCATCTGTGCGGCAGCGCGCATGCCGCCGAGCAAGGAATATTTATTGCGTGAGGCCCAAGCGGCCGTGAAAATCGCGATCGTGGTGGTGGAAGAAATTGCCAGAAAATACAGCACGCCGACTGAAAGGTCCACCGCAGTCATGTGTTTGCCGAAGGGAATGACCGCGAATACGAGTAAAGCCGGCATTACGATCAAAAGCGGCGCCAGAAGATGAAGCAGGCGGTCGGCGCGCGCCGGGACGATGTCTTCTTTCGTGAGCATCTTCACGCCATCGGCCAAGGGCTGCAGAACGCCCCATTTACCGACGCGGTTGGGGCCGATGCGGTTCTGCATGCGGCCGACGACTTTGCGTTCAAGCAGAGTCAGGTACATCATGGTGACCGGGCCGAGCAGGGCAATGGCCCCGATGCTGATGGCCACGGACAGAATCGGGCCTGTCCAGGCAGGCAAAAAGCCTGCGGCGCTATGCAGGATTGCCTGTTTCAACGAAACAAATATTTGATCGAGTGTTTCCATTTATTCTGCTTTAGGCGGTTCTGCCGGCAGTGCCGCGGGTTTCGGAGCGGCCTGCGCCGCAGCCGCTTTCTGCGCTGCCGCCGCTTCCGCTGCTTTTTTCTTGGCTTCGGCAGCGGCGCGGCGTTCATCAATAGCCATGGCGTCCGTCGGCCGGATCTTGTGAAAATATTCATTCGACTTTAAAAGTTTGTCTTTGCGGAAAAGCAGATTTTCATTGCGTTCGGCGCTTGCGATTTCAAAATTATGGTCCATGTAAATCGCGTCGAACGGACAGGCTTCTTCGCAGATGCCGCAGTTCATGCAGACTGTGTGGTCAATGTTAAACACAGCCGGCCGCTTGAGTGGTTTATTGTCTTTGTCGAATTCGCGAACGATGTAAATGCACTTGGGCGGACATTCTTTGGCGCAAATATCGCAGGCCACGCAGCGCAGGTTATCCGGCGTGTTGTCATAAATGAGGAAAGGGAAGTTGCGGAAGTTCTCTTTTTCAGGCAGACGCTGTTCCGGGTACTCTACCGTGAACAAACCGCCGTCTTCAGGGCCCTTAAAATAAGAAGCCACGAATGCCTTGAGTGTGACCATCATGCCTTTGACGACGCCTTCACCGAAGTACATCATCGGTCCACCTCGCCGAGCACGATATCCACACTGCCCAGAATAATGATGGCGTCCGCCACCTTCTGGCCCAGGCACATGTCTTCAAGGATGGTCAGATTAATGAAAGACGGGGCACGCACGTGGTAACGCCACGGCTGCGGTGTCCCGTCTGAAACCACATAAAATCCCAGCTCGCCTTTAGGCGCTTCGACGCGGGCATAGGCTTCACCCACCGGCGGTTTGAAATTGCGCGGCGATTTCAGGAAGGGGATCATTTTCTTAGACATGATTTCGCCTGCCGGAATGGTGCTCAGCGCCTGGTCCAGAATTTTCAAGCTTTCACGCATTTCAAGAATGCGGACGTAGTAACGGTCGTACACATCGCCTTTGGGGCCGAGCGGCACCTTGAACTGGAAGCGCGGGTAAACCGAATAGCCGTCTACCTTGCGAATATCGTAATTCACCCCGGAGGCACGCAAGAGCGGGCCCGTGATGCTGGCATTGACGGCCAGTTCCGGCGAAAGCACGCCCACGTTCTGACAGCGCATGCAAAGAATTTCATTTTTGGTGAGCAGGGTTTCAAACTCCTCGAGGAAGCGGGGGAAAGCCGTGACCACGCCGCGAATACGCTCGAGGATCGCCGGTGAAAGATCGCGTTTCACGCCGCCGAAACGCAGGTAATTGCACATCATGCGCGAACCGGAAATTTCTTCGAAGATATCGAGGATTTTTTCGCGCTCGCGGAACGCGTAAAGTACTGGTGTGAAGAAAGCGCCCAAATCATTCAGCAGGAAGCCGATGACGGCGATGTGATTGATCAGGCGCGTGAGTTCGGCCATGATCACACGGATGTATTCGGCACGTTCCGGCACTTCGAGACCGGCCAGTTTTTCTACGGACAGCGCGTAGCCCAAATTATTGGACATGGAATTAAAATAATCCAGGCGGTCGGTGTAGGGCATGGACGCCGCATACGACATGTTTTCGGCGATCTGTTCATGGTTGCGGTGCAGGTAGCCCATGACCGGCTTGAGCGACACAATGACTTCGCCGTCGAGAACTGCATTCATGCGGAACACGCCGTGTGTCGAAGGGTGCTGCGGACCGATGTTGACTTCCAGCAGGCTGCTATTGATACCCGCCAGATTGATGTCTTTCGCTTCAAATATTTTGTTCATAACGCTACCCTTTGTCTTCAACCCGGCGTTCAGCCAAAGCGCGCTTGCCTTGCTGTCTCAGTTCAGCGGCTTTGGCCTTGGCCGCTTCAGGCACCTTCACGCCGTTTTTTTCCAGCCATTCCACATCCGCGGATTCCAGGGTTTCGGAATCTTCCTGCAGATAATCTTTGCGCATCGGAAAACCCTCAAATCCTTCCCACATCATGATGCGGCGCAGATCGGGATGGCCTTCGTACACGATTCCAAAAAGATCAAAATTGTCGCGCTCCTGGAATTCGGCGCCGCGGTAAAGGCTCACGAGCGACGGGATTTTAGGATCGGTGCGCGGAACACGCACGCGCAGGGTCACCGGGCCGGTTTTTTTCTCCATGGAGTAGAGGTGATAAACGGTTTCAAGGTATTCA
This sequence comes from Candidatus Omnitrophota bacterium, assembly GCA_023247135.1. Classification (GTDB taxonomy): domain Bacteria; phylum Omnitrophota; class Omnitrophia; order Omnitrophales; family Aquincolibacteriaceae; genus JAHFHB01. The sequence goes on along the minus strand of JAHFHB010000125.1, from coordinate 3,059 downwards.
ATGAAGTCTGAAGCGGTGACGGAGGAGAGGTAATCCAGGCGGTAAGCCGCGTCTTCTTTAAGAAACTTGGCGACCTTGGGCAGGTCCTGCGCATTTTCAATGAGCAAGCTGCTGCGGATACTCTTGAGAGCCACGGACCCGAGCGCTTTTTCAATGTCGGTTTTAACTTTTTCGGTATCCATGATATTCATTACGCGATTCCGGGTGTTGGCGGCGGCGTGGGTGCGGGTGCGGCAGGCCTGGGCGCTGCTGCCACGGCAACTACGTCGAGATTCGGTGCTTTACTTTTTTTCCCGATCATGATGGGCTGGCCGTAGCGCTCTTTGCGCAGATCGTTTTCGCGCGGCTGCCAGACTTCGGGATTAAATTTTGGAATCAAGCCGTGCGGGCCGAATTCGGGAATCGGGTATTCGCGTTTCAGGCCTTGCTGGTACCATTCAGCCGTTTCGATTTGCTGGCCATCAATTTTTTTCTGGAGTTCCATCAGGCCGTAAAGCAGGGCTTCGGGCCGGGGAGGACAGCCGGGGAGGTGCACATCCACGGGAATATAACGGTCAATACCGCGCAAAACGTTGTAGCCATCGATGAAAGGCCCGCCGGCAATGGAACAGGCGCCCATGGTGATGACGTATTTGGGCTCGGCCATCTGATTGTAAAGCCGCACCACCTGGGGGGCCATTTTCTTGGTGACGGTGCCGGCCACGATCATGAGATCAGCCTGGCGGGGCGAGGGGCGGAAGAGTTCAGCGCCGAAACGGGCAATGTCGTAGCGGGCACAGGCCGTGGCGATCATTTCAATCGCGCAGCAGGCCAGCCCGAATTGCATGGGCCAGATCGAAGAGCGGCGGCCCCAGTTGTAAAGCTGATTCATCGTGGTGACGACGATGCCTTTCTTGGCCAATTCATTCTTAAGGCCGTCATCCACCTGCGAAGTATTCGGAGCTAATGCCACCTTATTCCCACTCCAGCGCCTGTTTTTTCCAGGCGTAAACCAGCCCAAAGCCCAGAATTGCGATAAAAAGGATCATTTCGCCAAACGCAAACAGGCCCAGTTTTTTAAAAGCCACGGCCCACGGATAAATGAAAGCGGTTTCAATATCGAAAATCACGAAAATGAGCGCGAAAATGTAGTACTGCACGCGAAACTGAATCCACGACTCGCCTTTGGCTTCAAGGCCGCATTCGTATTCGGCATTTTTGCTCGTGGAGGGTTTACGCGGCGCGACAAAGCGTGCCGCAATGATCGGCAGTACCGGAAACACGAGCGCAAAAAGCAGGAAAAGCCCCAAAAAAAGGTAGTGATAACCGTAGGAGGAAGTTTCCATATGCGAATTATAGAAAGATTAGCGCAAAAGTCTAGGGAGAACTAGAGAGAGCCGGCAAATGGCGTGGCAGGAAAGTTAAGATTTTTCGCCGATGACGAGCAGGGTGCCGGTTTGATGATGGAAAAAATTGACGCCGCGGACAGGCGCGAACTGGCCGTAGCTTGTAAATCCCAGGACCGGCATATCCGGGAAATATTGGCGGATGAGTTTGCGGTCATGGCCCTCTTCGCCAAACAGGTTTTTGCCGCGTGTAACACAGTTGAAATAAAGTCCGAAGGCCGCTTTGCCGGGTTCAAAGCGCTGGGCCAGTTCTTCAAGTGTGACGGCCAGCCTTTGCGAGGCCTGGCTGCGGTCACGCAGAGCGAACGTCATGAAACCGCCCTGCCGGACGGGAACCACCGAGGTCAGAAAGCCTTTGCGCGTGTTGATGTCCATAATCTTACTGACAAAATAATCTTCATGACCGAACTCGGTCTGAAAATCGCCGAGCGCGAGCCCAAGAAAAACTTTTTCCGGAATCTCGCGGGCGCTGTTTAAATGAGCGGAGCTCAACATCTCAAGCAGGCTGTCGTAGGCGGGCCGGTGATCGAGTTCGAAAATTTTGTTGCCGTGGGCATTGGTAATCTGCAGAGCGTCGCCAATAGGCACGCAGGAATGGGCAATGCCCGCTTCATAACGGAAACTTCCGCTGAGCAACAGGGCCCCGAGAGCGTCATAGCTGGAACGGGCCTGACCGAAGGAGTAGCCTTTGGCTTGAACACCGTTGTCGGAAGCGCCGCCGCCCGCTGCGGGTAGAAAACCGGCCTGTTGTTCCAGGGCGCTGAAGAAGGCCCCACCGTGAAAGCTGTAGGGATCCGGGAAAAGGCAGAGCAAGCGGTTTTCCTCAAAGCCGGCTGGAATTTGGGAACCCAGGGCAAGCCCTGCTTGATAATTGCTTTCCTGCAAATTACTGATGAGATGCGTCGAGGCCGTGCAGGTGTCTGACGCTGCGACCAGTACGCCCAGTGCCGGAGCCTCATCGAGATCCGCATCTTCGGTCATGATGCCAAAAGCCGAGCAGCCCGAAATCTGCGTGGTGCCCGTCAGTTCGGCAATTCTTTCAAGAATGAGGGGATAATCTTCGGCGTAAGCCGGGTGCGCGAAAACAAAAACAAAATCGGCGCGGTCAAGATGGGCCTTGCGTAAAGCGCCGTGGGCGGCGATTTCTGCGGCCCGGCGCGGGTCGCGTTCTTTGGAATAATGCGTCGCGGTACGAATCATTTTAAAGAAGCCTCCTGTGAAATGAAAATCATTATATAATGGAATGCAAATGCCGCTTAAGAAATCATTCAAAAAAAACAAAGCCATGAAAAAACCTATCGAAGTCGGATGCGCGATTATTGAAAAGCGCGGCAAGATTTTAATTTCGCGCCGCCGGCCCGGTGACACGCTCGGCGGTTTTTGGGAATTCCCCGGCGGAAAACGGGACGGGGACGAATCTTTCGAGCAATGTCTGGTGCGTGAACTGCGCGAGGAACTTGCGGTGGAGATCCGCCCGCGCAAATTCATGCGCCAGGTGACGCATGATTACCTTGGCAAGGTGCTGAGCCTGCACTTTTATATTTGCGATTTTGTCCGGGGCAAGCCGGTCCTGCATGAATGCATGGATGCACGCTGGGTGCGGATTGAGGAGCTGGCTCAATATGAATTTCCGCCTGCGGACGCGGATATTCTTACCGAGTTAGTGGAGCGAAA
>JAHFHB010000124.1:1330-6235 GCA_023247135.1 Candidatus Omnitrophota bacterium | reverse complement strand
TTTAACGCCGATAAACATGCCGCAGCCCACGGAGCAGTAGCCGCAGGTGGTTGAAACCCAATGATCGGGAATTTTTGCCTTGGCCATGTAACCGAACTGTTCGTCCAGGTCATACGCGTATTTTTCCTTCTGGATATCTACACCCAGGCGCTGCTGGACGGATTTAAAAAAGTCTTTCAATGGGCGCCGCCTTTGACTGTAAAAAAAGAGCCCGGAATATTTTTAGGGACGACCGTCACAAAAAATAAATACCGGCCCAGAAATTCTCCGGTCAGTGAAAAAAGAAAGGCGCAGAGTCCGAGCCCTAAAAAAGCGCCCCCGGTTAAGCGGCCCGATTGCGAAAAGGCAAACAGCACGAAAGGAATTAAAAAAGACCCGGCGACAAGCGCAGACAGCCGCGTGGCAAAAAGTTTTTTGAACCGGTTGACCAGCAGAAAGCTTGAGCTGTAGTGTTCATCCGATTCCTTATCCCCCAAGGAAAAAAGCCGGGATAAAAGCACCGTCATCTGAAGAAAACCCGCGAGTGTTGAAACCGTCAAAAAGGCATAAATCGGTGCCTTTGCTACCGGACTCAAAGGGCCTGTGATCCGAAGTGCCACATAAACCCCATAAACGACCAGCGCAAATAGCGGCCCCAGGATAAAACCAGTGAGGAAAAAGCGCAGCGGCGTACGGATCGTATTCCAGGCCGGTCTCGCCGGCACAAGATAAATTTTTGCGCTGGCATACACGCCCGCAAGCCCGAAGAGAACGACGGTGGCGCCGAGAGCGGTCAGCGCGTTATCAGGAATCGGCCACTTCAAAAAATGCCGGGCGAGTTCAAGCCCGGCATAGCCCGCCCCGGCTTTTGAAAAAAGCGCAAAGAGAAGAACTTCGCGTGACAGCCAGGAACGTTTCCACATCCGCAAAGCCTTGTAGGCGTGCAGAGGGCGGCCCAGGTGGAAAACGGCGGCAAAAAGAGCGATTCCCGTCACCACAAGCATGCCCACGGCGCCATACGGGAAGAAGTTTTTGAGCGGCTCCAGAAAATGGATCCAGCGTGAAAAAAATTCCAGCAGCCACAGCGTCATAAATCCCCCGGCTGCAAGTTGGGTCAAAACGGTCATGAAAATTAAAGAGGTGTGCGGCTTTTCGGGCTCCATGCGATGCCGGTTGGCCCGCAGTAAATTCTCCGGAACATCCTCCGGCAGCGTAATGCGCGTTGTGGAAATCGTCATGGTAGAATCCGGAACATACGGGGCATTCGCTTGCCCGTGGTTCTTGCGCCACTGCGCCACATTGACTTTCTCAATCTGAATCGCACTTTCGGGGCAGGCCGCTACGCAAGCCGGCAGCTGGCCGTCTTTCAGCCGGCTGTGGCACATATCGCACTTGGTCACAATGTGCCGTTCGGAATTGTACTGAGGAACGCCATACGGGCAGTTCCAGGAGCAGTAGCCGCAGCCAATGCATTCTTCCGCCTGATGCTTGACCACGCCGGTTTCCAGTTTCACGTACGCATCGGTGGGACAACCGCTCAGACACGACGGGTCCAGGCAGTGATTGCATGCCATCGAGAGATGATAGCGTTTAGCATCGGGGTAAATGCCGCCTTCAATGTCGCCGACGCGCCGCCAATTCACCTCGGCCGGGTTATTGTTCTGTTCATTGCAGGCAACCACACAGCATTGGCATCCGACACAGCGGGTCATGTCAAAATGAAAACGATATTGCTCGCCTTCCTGAAGCGCTTCGGCCGGAATCAACGCAACCCCGCCCGCGCCCTCGTTCAGGCCGGGACTGTAACGCCCCTCCGGATTCACTTTCCGCTTGAGCGGAAGGTCCACAAAATCAACGAGATCAAAGTCGCTCATCACATTTTTCCTGGCAAGGCCCGGCAGAATTTTCTTTTCCCAGGCCCCCTTCTTCAAAGGCGATGCAGATAAAATCATCGATGATTTTTACCGGATAAACTTTCACCTGCCCCTCACCTCCGCTCAACGCACAGCCGCTTTCAAGATTGATCTTCCAATTGTGCAGGGGGCAAAATACATTTTTTCCGGCCACAATCCCATCGGCCAATGGGCCGCCCTTGTGGGGGCATTGATTGTCCACTGCCAGATATTCCCGTCCCAAATTAAAAAGCGCCGCGGCGTGTTCGCCGTATTGAACCCGCCGGCCTTCTTTTTCAGGAATCGAGCCTAATGGAGCCGCGCGAAACCATTTAATTTCACGCGGCTCGCTCATAACGCACCTCTGCCAATCAAGGCTTCTGCATCTTTGGGCAGGACAAAATCCTTAAATTGCATGGGATGGACCGGTTTGGCGGCTTCGTCCCATGGATTCACTGCCTTCGCTTTCGCCCTGGCCAAGCGCTCAAGCAGGCCTTTTCGCGTTTCCTCAGACGCCAGTACCGTTTCACGCCGGATTTTTTCAAGCCCGATCCGCACCACAAAGTCATAACTGCGCTCCAGATACTCCCCGTTTTCGCGGTAGTATTGAAAAAAGAGTAGCGCGGCCTCCAACGCCTCGTCAGTGGTCTTGACTGTCACCAAAATATCCGCCGCCCGAACGATTTTTCCGGCTGCGCCGCCGATTACCACCTGCCAGCCGCCCTCGATCCCGACAAGCCCGATATCTTTTACGGTCGCTTCGGCGCAATTGCGCGGACAGCCCACCACGCCCATTTTGACTTTGGCCGGCGTGTATAAACCCTCCAGAAGCGCTTCGAGTTTGATCCCGGTGGCGATGGAATTTTGCGTGCCATACCGGCAAAAATCCGTGCCTACGCAGGATTTGACCATGCGCACCGCCTTGGCATACGCATGCCCGGACGTCATGCCGAGGTCCGCCCACATTTTCGGCAAATCCTCTTTTTTGACGCCGAGAAGATCGATGCGCTGGCTGCCCGTGACTTTCACCATGGGCACTTTATATTTTTCCGCCGCGTCCGCAATTTTGCGCAGCTGCTCAGGGCTGGTCACGCCGCCGCGCATGCGCGGAATCACTGAAAAAGTGCCGTCACGTTGAATGTTGGCATGCACCCGGTCATTGATAAACCGTGCCGAGCGGTCTTCTTTATGATCGCCGCACAAGACTTCTTCCAACACAAAACTCAGCGCCGGTTTGCAGTAAGAACAGCCCGTGCCATTGCCGTAGATGTCCAGCACATCTTGAACGGATGCCAGTTTTTGAGTCTGGATCATGAGACGGATTTGTTCTTTGGGAAAAGGCACGCAAGCGCACAAGACGTCTTTTTTCTCTTCCTGAAACGCCACCCCTGCCACGGCGATCAAAATATCCTGCACAAGACCGGTGCACGTGCCGCATCCCGAAGAGGCCTTCGTGCAGGCTTTGACTTCCGATACGCTTTTCAGCCCCTGATCGCGGATTGCCTGCACAATCTGGCCCTTGCTCACGCCGATGCAGCCGCAAATCGTGTCCGTGTCGGGCCGTGACATCACATCCGCCGGCGAGCCCGCGACGACCGGCGCCTTGCTGAAAAGAAGCATCTGCCGGTTATCCGTGATCCGTTCTCTTTTACGGATCATTTCCAGAAACCGGTTCGCGTCCGCGGCATCCCCGATCAAAATAGCGCCGATGACCGTTTCGCGGAAAATCACAAGTTTTTTATAAATTCCAAACGAGTGGTCCTGATAGGAAATCACTTCCTTGTCGGCTTCTGTGGCTTTGAAATCCCCCGCTGAGAACAGCTCAATGCCCATGACTTTGAGTTTTGTCGCCAAAACCGAGCCTTCGTAGAGCGGGCCCTTGTCGCCTGTGATCGTAGCGGCAAGAACCTTTCCCTGGTCGTAAAGCGGCGCGACCAACCCGTAGACTTTTTCACGGTGTTCGACACATTCGCCCACGGCAAAAATGGCCGGGTCGCTGGTTTCCATAAAATCATTGACCACAATCCCGCGATTAACTTTGAGCCCCGCTTTTTTGCCCAGCTCGACATTGGGCCGGATGCCGCAAGCGATCACCACCATGTCGGTCGCGACAACCTGACCGTCTTTAAAAAGCACTCCCTCCACCTGCTCATGCCCCATGATTTTGGAGGTGTTCTTGTTCAGGAGCACCTCAATCCCCAGCTTCTCGATTTCGCGTTTTAAAAACTGCCCGCCCACTTCATCCAGCTGGACATCCATGAGTCGGTCCATCAAATGCACGACGGACACCTTGACGCCCTTGCTGGAAATGCCGCGAGCCGCCTCAAGCCCTAAAAGACCACCGCCGATAACGACCGCATGCCTGGCAGTTTCACAAGCCGCCAGAATATTTTCCGTATCCGCCATATTCCGAAATGTAAAAACCCCTTTTTTATTCCCCCCTTCAATGGGCGGAATGAAAGGATTGCTGCCTGTCGCCAGCAGCAACAAGTCATACGCAAACATGCGGCCGTCCTCCGTATGCACAAGCTTTTTTTCCGGGTTGACATCGATCGCTTTTGCGTTTAAACACAGCGTGATCCCGTTCTGCTCGTACCATTCCTTGCTGTTGATGTAAATTTCATCCAGGGATTTCTCACCGGCCAGCACGGAAGAAAGAAGAATCCGGTTGTAGTTGTAGTAAGGCTCCTCACTCAAAACCGTGATGATGAAATCCTTTTTTCTTTTTAGAATCTGATCTACGCAGGCCATGCCGGCCATGCCGTTGCCAATCACAAGCAAATGTTTTTGTTCCATTTTAATCTCCCTGTTTCTGGGTCTTTGACACCGGAACCTCAACGGTTTCGGTGTGCTCGCGAGCCTTGAGGGCCCGTCTACGTAAAAAGGCGTTCAACGATATTCTCGCTGAACGCCTTTGCTCAACCTGTGAACCGGAACGCCATTGCCCCGGTAATTATTTTTTCATAACTTTTACGTGCGGCTGTATTTTCTAGTTGGCAATCTCCTCCGAGACAATGATGGCTTCCGCAATGTT